>NZ_BMOD01000027.1 GCF_014646895.1 Deinococcus roseus | reverse complement strand
GTTCAAGCAGCCTGGGAAGAACTTCGAAACCTCAGAGAACTGTTCAAGTCACCTGTCCCACTCGGTGCGTAACTTCAGTTATGGAGTCTCAGGGTTCTGAAATTTCAAAGTGCTGATTCTCCTGACAAACCCAGCAAAAACCCCTGAATGTCTTGCAGGGCTTCCAGAGCTTCAGGCAATGCGGGACCCCAGGCGGGCCACACGTGCCACATGTCTGGATGGACCTTCAGGGCGGTGGTTTCAGGCCTGAAGGCTGCCAGACGCTCACTGTCGCTGAGCAGCACTTCATGGTCTCCCACCAGACACAACAAGGGAGGAAGGTGCTGCAGGCCAGAGAACAGGGGCGAGGCCAGCGGATCTGTGGCAGGAACGCCTTGCAGGTAAGCATCTGCTGCGTCTTGCAGACCTTTCTGGGTGACCATGGGATCCAGGGCCGCCCGGCTTTGCATGGAAGCTCCGCTCTGGGTGAGGTCCAGCCAGGGGGAAATCAGGAAAGCCCCTGCAGGCAAGGGCAACTTCTGTTCTTGCATCAGCAGCAAACCCGAAAGCACCAGTTGCCCCCCTGCTGAATCTCCGCCCAGAACCACCGGACCAGAGGTGCTTTGAAGCAGAGCGGTGTAAGCCTTCACCACAAAATGCAGCGCTGCTGGAAAGGGATGCTCTGGAGCCAGCGGATAATCCAGGGTGATGACCTGCCATCCGGTGGCCTGGGTCAGCAAAGCCGCCAGAGGCCGGTGGGTTTTGCTGGATCCCTGGGTGAACCCTCCTCCATGCAAATACAGCACGGTGCCTGCAGGACGATCTGAAGTCCACAGCCTTTCCCCTGAAATTTCCCCGGTCAGGGCTTCCCACTGCACTTCAGAAGGCAGAGGGGTTTGCAGGGCCTCGTTTTCCCAGTTCAGGCGCTGGGTTTCCAGGGGCAGGATCTCCTGAGGTGAAGCAGAGGGTCGGGGCCTGAGGGTTTTGCTCTGTTCGCTGGGCATGGGACTCCTTTGGGGTTTCTGGATGCCAACATGATACAGCCAGAGGCAAGCCACTTCCTTTTCTCAGAGCTCCGAAAATCCAGAATTTTAAAATTTTGAAGCTCCGAAAATCTGAAACTCTGGAGCTTCAAAATAAAATTGCTTTTACAGGACAGCATCCAGCTTTCTCAGGTTGTTCAGGCTGATCTGAATGGATTCAAAAGGATCACGTCTGCACAGGTCCTGTTCCACCACCAGCCATTCCACCCCGACCTCTTCTGCCACCTGCAGGATGTCTGGGATGTTCAGGATGCCCTCTCCGACTTCTGCAAAGAACTGTTCTTCTCCAGCCTCCATGTCTTTCAGGTGCAGCACAGGGCAGCGGCCCACCAGCTTTTTCAAAAATTGCGCCGGGTCTTCTCCACCTCTGGCCACCCAGTACACATCCAGTTCCAGTTTGACGTTCTGGGGATCGGTGTTTTCCAGCAGGAGGTCAAGTGCGTATTCTCTGTCAAAGCGCACGAATTCCCAGTCGTGGTTGTGGTACAGAAACTGGATGCCCCGTTGCTGGCAGGCCTCGCCAATGCGGTTGAATTCAGCAGCACAGGAAAGCACCTCTGCTCTGTCTGCAAAACGGTGGGAGAGGGTCACGTACTTGCCTCCCACCTGATGCAGGAAGTCTGCCACGCCATCCAGATCGGTTTGCAATTGCTCCAGGCTGGCATGGGTGCCCATGATGCGCACCCCCAGGTCGTCCAGATGGGTTTTCATCTGCTCCAGGGTGATGCCTGCTGGAGGTGGGCCCAGTTCCAGGGCGGTGTATCCGATGCCTGCCACCGTGCTGAGGGCGCCCAGAAAGTCATTTTGCAGGTGGTCACGGATGGTGTAGGGCTGCAGGGCCACAGGAAATTTTTTCATGGCAGGCTCCTTGTTCAGTCGTCCAGACGGCCATGTTTCAGACCGAGGGGAAGGGGAGAGGGACGATCCCTCAGGGGAGAAATGGAAACGTGTTGCCCACGCTGGGAAGACTCGAAAATGCCCAGGGTGGTTTCCAGAAGGTGCCGGGCGAGTTCACCACTGGCGCGGTGTTTGCGGCCTGATCGCAGGGCATAAGCCATGTCTGCAACCCCCACCCCCCGGCTGTTCTCTGCAAAACCATGCGAGTACGGGAATTCTTTGAGGGTGCCGTCGGGTTGCAGCAACCGGATGGGGCCACTGAACATGTTGGGATCTGGCACGAACAAAACGCCCTCGGTGCCGTAGATTTCCAGCCTGGGACTGTACCCGAAGCTCTCCTTGGCGACCTGCAGGGTGGCAATGCAGCCTCCTGCCAGTGCCAGGGTGGCACTGGCATGTTGCGGGGCACCCACAGGAATGGTCTGCCCAAAAAGGGGTGAATGGGGGTTGTTTACAGTGAGGGTTTCCCGCACCCGTCCCACCATGCCACTGACTTTTTTCACTGGACCCAGCAGATGGACCAGGGCAGTGAGGTAATAGGGGGCCATGTCAAACAGCGGATCCCAGCCCTGCTGGAAGAAACTGGCAAAGTTGGGGTGCAGAGCATCAAAGGCGTTGCCCATCAGAACCTGGCCGTGGGCGGCATAAGGGGTGCCAATCCAGCCGTCTTCAATGAGTTTGCGGCAGGTCTGCAGGCCCGCACCGAAGAAGGTGTCTGGCGCACAGCCCACCCGCAGCCCTTTTGCAGCGGCAAGTTTGAGCACGGTGTCTGCATCTTGCAGAGAGAGGGCAAAGGGTTTTTCGGTGTAGACGTGCTTGCCTGCGTTCAGGATTTGCACATTGACCTGGGTGTGCACGGCAGGGGAGGTCAGGTTCACCACAATCTGGATGTTCGGGTCTGAGAGCAGTTCTTCCGGGGTGCAGGCTCTGGGGATGCCAAATTCTGCAACTCGCTCCTGGGCGGCCTGCAGGTTCAAATCTGCCACGGCCACCACCTCAATGACACCGAAAGCACGGGTGAGGTTCTGCAGGTAGATGCTGCTGATGGCTCCGCAGCCAATGATGCCCACCGGGGTTTTTTGCATGGATGTCCTCCTTGAGGAATGGGGGTTTCTCCCAGTGTGCTCCATTTGTCGAATCGATTCAATAAGATTCCACAGGGTGACCAGACAACCCTGGCTTTCCCCATTGTTTCAGAAACGACCCATCTGGCCAGGAACCCGCATGAAAAATCCTGAAGCTGCAAGGCGCTTCAGGACCAGAGGGGAGAAAAGGCAAATCCAGCTCAGGGAGCTGCAGAACTGGCTGCAGGGTTTTCCTGACACATCACCTGATCTGCTGTGGAAAGGGTTACCGCACAGAAACGGTCCTCCAGAACCAGCCTTCCCGTCACACCTTGCAGGGAAGGGGGCAACAGGGCCTGGCCTTCGTCATCCAGGTAAATGGTCTGGCCTGCAGCCTGCAGGGCAGCCCCGGCGGCTTTCTCCTGCGGGTTCCAGAAAAAAGTGATCCAGCGGGAAACCACAAAATTGCTTTTCCAGTCCACAGGCAGGATGCCCTGGCGGCTGATCCGCACCGACAGGTTGACGTTCTGCACCCCCAATTCGATGGGCAGGGTGTTGGGATCCACAGCAATGTTGTAGGTGATGTCCACCCGCAGACCCGTGATCAGCAGGTCGCCTGCGGCATTGGTGCGACCTGCCCCCTCTCCATTCAGGCGAATGGGAAGGTCAGGCTGACCGGTGTGCAGCAGCAAAGCCACTGGAGCCACCGGAGCATCGCCCAGGGTCACCTGATCTCCTGCCACCGTGAGGGTGCCCGACACAGCGCTTTGCCATTGCTGGCTGGAGTTGACGGCCAGTTGCGCATTCACCGGTCCTTTGTACTGCACACTTCCCTGCACCATCTGGGCATCGGCAGAGACCTGGGTTTCAAGGGATTCAGACCACTGGATGCGGGCACTTCCCTGCAAACGGCCTGCGTGCTGCAAAGACACCTCGCTGTTGGAGGTGGGATTCCAGCGCAACCCCACCCGCACATCTGGTCTCCTGTCGCTGCCTGTCCAGTTGAGGTTGCCAGACAGCAAAAGGTCAGGGGTGATCCTGAGTTCTGCCCCCACCCCACCCGAGAAAGCCCCAGAAAGCTGGTACTGGGCCTGACCGTACATTTTCCACTGGTTTTGCTGAAAACCAAGCCCCAGACCCAGACGGCTGGTGTTCCAGTCAGGAAAGTTCCCTTCTCCGTTGAGGCGCAGGAACACAGGACCCCAGTGCTGGGTGTAGGTGCCCTGGCCCTCCACAGCCAGTGGCCCTGTGAAGGTGTCTTTCAGGGTCAATCCCAGCATCGCTCCCTCACCTTCGCTGGTCTGGTAGAGCTGGGTGCTGGCCGACCAGTCTCCCGGAGCCCAGTGGGCCTGGCCCGTCAGCAGCATGTTGGAAGCCAGATGGTAACTGGCCCTGAATCCCACCACCGGAAGGTCGGGCTGCTGAACTGAATTCCACCAGCCTGCCTCTCCCCACAGCTGCCATTCGTCAGGGGTGAGGTTGCCGGTGTCTGCAAAAGCAAAGCGCTGGATGGAACGTCCGGTGGAATCGCGGATGTCCACCCGCACCTCACCCTGTTTTCTGGGCAACACAATGCCCTTCAATTGCAAGGTTCCAGGAAGTTGACGGCCTGCATAAAGCAGTTCACCCTCCAGAAACACCTGCACCTGAGACTCCAGGGGAAGCTGCAGGATGATGGGCTCCATGATGCGCGGTGGCACCTGATGCCAGCCCACCTGAACCCCGGAAAGGCGACCCGGCACGGTCAGGGGCGGGTTCTGGTAGATGAGTTGCGCTGTTCCAGCAGGATCAAATTGCCACGCCAGTTTTGCAGAGGGCTCGGTCACGGTCCAGCCTTCTGGCAGCAGACGGTTGTACCCAAGCTTGCTGCTGGCCGAGAAGGTGAAATCGCTGTACTGCAGGACAGGTGCCACAGCGAAGCTTCCCGACAGGCTTTCTGCCAGGATGCCCGTTCCACGCAAGGCAGCAGAAAAAGGCATCTGCAACAGCAGCACATCCAGGGTGTCCTGCTGGGCCACAGGTTCGATGTTCACTTCACGCCGGGAAAGCAGTGCGAAGTTGGGGCTCAAATTGAGGATCAGGCTGGAAAAATCCAGCTTCAGGTCCAGCTGGCTGGACAGCTTCAGGTAGGTGATGCCCTCACAGGTGAGGGCCTGCACCGTGTAACCTTCCTCGCCGGGTTTGAAGGTTTCCCGGGTCAACCACACTTCATTGCCAGTGCGGCGCATGAACTGCAACCCTCGGGACTGCTTCCCCACCGACACCTCCAGGCCTTCATCGGCAAGGTCGCAGATGTTCTGGGTGGTTTGTGCAGCAGCCTGATCCCAGAGCAGCGCAGCAGTGAGCATCAAAGCCTGCCAGAGCATGGTCTGGATGGGCTTCATTGGAGCGGCAGGACCTCGGTTTGCATCTGGCCTCCCAGGGCTTTGTAGCTGAGTTTCAGGTCTCCCAGCTTTTCACCCCAGCCTTTCAGCACCCAGGCGTATTTTCCTCCGGCAATGATGTTGGCGGCATTGAGGGCAAGCTTGTCTGACCCCAGCTCTGCCACAATGTCCTGGGCCAATCCCCGTCCATTGCCCGTGTTGCTGGCCGTGAGTTTGAGGTCTGCGCCTGTGCGCGTCACCGACCAGCCCAGTTGAGGGGAAACGTCCTGATTGCGCACCAGCACTGGCAGGGTGACGCGCAGTTTGGTGAGCACCTGGGTTCCTGCATCTTTTTTGGGTGCAGGAACTTCTTCCACAATGACCTTGTAGGCCTGTTCAGGCACCTGGGGTCTGTTGCGCACCACCACCCGGATGGTCTGCTGGGCTCCGGGCTGCAGGGTGAACTGCAGGGGGTTGACCACCAGATCGCGGGTGGACAGGTAAACGTCTCCATCGGGCTGGGTCCACAACACCACAGTGATGCGGTACACCGAGGTGGTGTCTGAGGTGTTGCGCACCACCGTCAAACCTCCGGTTTGTTCGCGCAGGTCCACATGAATGCTGGTGGGACTGAGCTGAAAGCTGCCTGCCAGAGCGGAAGAAAGAAGACACAGGGCTGTCAGGGGAGCCACCCAGAAATGCTTGAGTACCATAACACCTCTCAGTATAGAAATTTCCCATCACCACAAAATGAAAGTGTTGACCTTCAGCTGGAGACACCGGGAAAATCCTGGGTAAGAGAAAAGCAGGCCGGAACACTTCCGGCCTGCTTTTGACCTGCAGAATTACTCGGGGCTGCCGTCAACCAGATCGATGGTGACGGTGACGGTTCCGCTGTAGTCGCCTGCAGCAGCGTCAAACTGGCCAGCGTCAACATCGGCAGTGATGGTGTAGCTGCGGGTGTAGGTGGGTGCATCGGCGGCATCGGTGATGGTTTCGGTGCCGGAAGGCAGGGTGTCGCTCAGGCTGACGGTGAGGGTTTCGCCGGGCAGGACATCATGGTCCAGATCGAAGGAGCTGCCACCGGTGCGGCTGAGGGTGTAAGAAGCGCCGTCGTTGCACTGCACGGTGACGGTGGCGGAGTCACTGGGGGTGTCTGCGCCGTCAGCAGTGGCGGTGTAGTCGGACAGATCAATGTTTTCGGTGGTCAGGATGCAGGAGTTCAGAACGGTGGTGGTGATGACCACGTCAGAGGTGTTGGTGCCTCCATCGGTGGCGACCACACCGGTGGGTGCAGCGAGGGCAGTGGAAAGGGACAGGGCGGCGATCAAAGCAATCATTTTGCGCATGTGAAACTCCTTGTTTCTGAGAGAAGAGGGCGTGAGTCGGGTGGTGCTTGCGGATGGATTCAGTTGAGGAGGTCAATGGTGAGGGTCTGGGTGTCCGAGTAATCCCCGGCGGCGGCACTGAACTGCCCTGCAGGAATCAGGTAGGAGAGGGTGAAGGTCACTGGCTCCCCATCGGCAGTGTAGGTGCGCAGTCCATCCAGGGTGATGCCATCAGAAATGCTGTCCAGCAGGTAAACCAGGTACTCGTTGGGCAGGGTTGCATGCACCATGGCGGGCTCGGTGGTGGTGGGACCGGGGTTGGAAATCAGTTCCAGGGTGTACTGGGCACCATCGTTGCACTGGATGCTCACTCCTGCGGTGCTGGTGGTGAGGTCGGTGCTTTGCGTGGCGGTGTAGTTGGTGAACACCGCATCGGTGGTGGTGAGGGTGCAGGAGTTCAGCACCTCGGTGGAGATGGCGGTGTCTGAAGTGTTGCTGCCGCCGTCTGTCACAGTGACTGTGCCTGCTGCAGATGCTGTACAGAACAGGGTGAGGGCCAGGGCCAATGTGCGTTTGATCATGGGTTCTCCTCTAGAGGCTCCATTCAGGGAATGTAGCGGGCCAGGGCGTAATCGTTGTTGTTGCCGGTGACAAAGGATGTGCCAGCCAGGTAGATTTTGTTGTTCCACACTTTGATGGCCTGGCCGGTGTCAGAGTTGGGACCAACCACGGTGACGACCCGGCCCGATTTTCCGAAGGTGGAATCGAGTGCCCCTGCGGTGGTCAGACGAACCATTGCCAGATCATAGTTCCCGCCACTGCTGCGGGTGCGTCCTGCCAGCACGATCTTGCCGTCTGCTTGCAAGTCAAGCCCATTGGCCTGCTCCTGCCCGATGTTTGATCCGAAGCTGATTTGAGTGATGCCTGCGTTGCCGAAACTGGTGTCAAGGGCGCCTGAGGTGGTGTAACGCACGGCCACAAAGTCTTCATTTGATCCAGCTGTGAGGATGCTGGTTCCTGCCACCACAATCTTTCCATCAGGCTGCAGAACAATCGCGTTGGCCCTGTCGTTGTTGGCATTGATGGGGGTTACGGTTCTGCCGGTGGTGTTGAATGTGGTGTCCGGGGTGCCGTTGCTGTTGTAGCGGGCCACCACGAATTTGGTGAAGGTGCTCACCGTGGTGTAACCGCTGACCACGATCTTGCCGTTGCTGTCGATGGCCACTCCGGTGATTTCATCGGCTCCATTGCTGGCAGAAATCGCATCCGTGCGTTTGCCACCGGTGCCGAAAGTGGTGTCCAGGGTGCCGTTGCTGTTGTAGCGGGCCAGTGCAAAGTCCTTGCCAGAAGTGGAACTGGTGGTGAAGCCAGCGACCACGATTTTGCCATCGCTCTGCACGGCCAGGGCGTTGCCTCCGTCTGCTGCAGCACCCGTTCCCATGTTGGTGAGGACTTTTCCGCCGGTGCCGAAAGTGGTGTCCCGGCTGCCAGTGGCGGTGTATTTGACCAGTGCAAAGTCTGCGTCAGTGGTGCTTCCACCGCGGGCCACGCCAGCCACCAGGAAGGAATCGTCTGCGATCACCTTGACGGCCTTGGCAATGTCGGTGTCAGCAGCGCTGGTGGAGATGTTGTCTTTCAGGATGCCGTTGGTGCCAAAAGTGGTGTCCAGGATGCCGTTGCTGTCGTAGCGAGCGATGGCGAAGTCATAGATGCTGGTGGCGGTGACGTAGGTCTGACCCACCAGAATGGTTTTGCCTGCATTGCCCCCCTGCTGCTGGATGTCCAGACCGAAGCCCTGGTCATCAGGTGTGGTGGGATGTGCGCTGATGGAAGTGGTGGTCAGACCGTTGGTGCCGAAGGTGTTGTCCAGCAGACCGCCAGCAGGGGAGACTGCCAGGTTGAAGGTTTCGCTGTAGCTGCCGCCTGCCTGATCGGTGACGGTGATTTGCAGAGGAATCGAGGTGGGGGCAGCAGTGATGGACTTGCCTGCTTTGAGTTTCAGCACCCCGGCAACCACTTCAAAACGGCTGTCACTGAGGCTGTAGCTGAAGCTGTCACCAGGGGTGTTGTCGATGACGGTCAGGTTGCCCACCACTGCAGCGTCTGTGTAGGAGGCCACGCTGGTTGCAGAAAGGTCCAGATCGGTGGGGTGGTCGTTGCGGCTGATCAGCACCTCGGGAGCGCCAGGCATTCCGGTGATGCGGATGTTCTGCATCAGGGTGCCGCCGGAGAGGGAACTGCCCCGCATCTTGATCACACCGAAGCCTGCAGGAGGGGTGACCAGACCGGCAACCCTGTCACTGCTCTGCTCATCTTCGGTCTGCACCACCACTGCAGGGGCTTCACTGCCAGCAACAAACAGCATGTCCACAGAACGGGGGGTGCGGGGACCCACAGGAACCTTGTAGGAAAAGGTCACCCTGCCGTCGTACTGGGTGAGGGTGGGGTTGCCGGGGAGGGTGCGGTCATAGTCGGTGCAACTGGTGTTGAGGCAGTGGCGCACCGCGAAGCCCCACGGGAAGAAATAGGCTCCGTAGGCACCATGAAAAGGTGCCACCAGGGCTTCTGGAAGCACGTACATGTCTGCAAAAGAGGGGTTGGCGGTGGTGGCATCCAGCATGCGGTGGGCGGGAATGATGCTGTTGGCCACGGTGCTGTCTTTGAACTGCACATTGCTGCTGTCGCGCATGCTCAGCACAGCCGTGTGGTCAATGGTGGCATCATCATCTGCACCCAGGAACACGATGTTGGAGGCCTGCGCCCAGGTGATGGCTCCGAAGCCGTTGCGGACTTTGAAGGTGCTGTACAGGTAACGGGTGCCAGCAAAATCGTTGTAAGGGGTGGCGTTCTGCACCAGTTGCAGGTCATAGGCAGCATTGGCCACGCCCTGTTTGTTGATGCTGCCATCTGCATTGGCTCCAAACCACTGCACCTTTGCATTTTCTCCGAGGGTCACCTGAACATAACCCAAAATCTGGAATTTTTTGCCCTGGCTGGGCGGATTGGGCTGGACAGGTGTGGAATTCACTCTTGGAGTGCTTCCACAGGCGGCCAGCAGGGTGGTCAGGGCCAGAAGAGCGCCGTATCGTTTTCTCATGTATTCACCTCAGGTGAGACGGAAAGAGGGCTGCAGAATTTCAGAAGGGCTGGCTATAAACATTTCAGGTGGGTCGGAACCACGTCAGGTGAATGACAAGAAATCAAAATCAATCCTGGTGATTTGTTTGAGCCACGGGCAATGGAAAGACTTCCTGAAATGCCACCATCAGGAATTCTGACTTTGGATGCTCTTGATCTGTATGAGAACGCTCACAGACAAGAGACTTGTCTGTCGCGAAAAACACCTGAGGTATACCATGGTTGCTGGTGAAATTGTTTCACCAGTTGAACCGCAGAGAGGAATCTGAAAAACCATTGAACATTTGCAACTTTATTTCAAAAGATGAGTTGCAAGAGAAAGGGCGAAGTGTTTTGTCCTGCCTCAAGAGTAACTCACAAATCCTGAAATTTGTTCAGCTTTGACTCAGCTGGAACAGACTTGTCTATACATGTATCAGGTTTCCTGGGTCTGTTGGGTGCATACCAGTGGCGTTGCTGGTCAGAAGGTGGCCGAAAAAATGCTTTTCAGGACGAATTTTTGACCAAGGTGACATATGCTTTAACCTTAAACCACTTTATGAAAAGACCCCCAGAGTGCTTTTCTGAGAGATGTGACTTTTCATCTGTCAACCAGGGAAACCTCTGACTCACCTGTGGGGCGGCTGAAATTTGTGCTCGCCCACAAATTTGCCTGCATTGCAAGCTTTCGGGAAATCATAAGACTGTGGCCCATTTGCCTGAAAAACCCCTTGAGTTTCAAGTCCACACGAAAATGCATGTGATGGGTTTCTGCTGTGGCAATGAAAACTGTGACAATGAAAAGATGTGCAAAACAAAACCAGAAATGACACGTCATTGTGGTTGTGATCTTTTGGCAGAGCCCTGACCAGCATCATCCGGCAAAACCCTCAAGAAGCAGCCGTCACCCGATTGCGCCCGGCTTTTTTGGAAGCATACAGGGCCTGATCTGCAGCAGACAGCAGGGTTTCGCCAGTTGTGCTGCTGGTGGAAGCCACCCCCACAGAAACCGTGATGAAAGGCAATTTCAGCCCATCCTGGGTGAGGGGTTGCATCTGCTCGGTGCCTGTGCGGATTTTTTCGGCCACCTTGAGGGCAGTGTCCAGATCGGTTTCTGGGAGCAGCACCACAAATTCCTCTCCGCCATAACGGCACACCAGATCGCTGGACCGCACCGTGCGGCCCAGCAATTGACCAAAGCTTTTCAGCACTGCATCTCCCGCTTCATGGCCGTGGGTGTCGTTGTAGCGTTTGAAGTGGTCCACATCCAGCATCAGCACGCCCAGAGGATGCAGGTGGCGGGCGGTGCGGTCCAGTTCCCTCTGGTAGGCCTCCTCGAAGTAACGCCGGTTGTACACCCCGGTCAGCCCGTCCCGGATGGACTGGTTGCGCAGGGCTTCCCGCAGCTGCAAATTGGCAATGGCAAGGGCCAGTTGCTTGGCCAGATTGCGGGTCAACTGGTTCTGGTCCGGGCGGTGTTCCGTGTTTTTCACCCGGAAGATGCCCACGGTGTCACCCTGAGCGAGCATGGGAACACACTGATAATTCTGGGTTTCTCCCATGAAAGGGCAGGGCATCATCTTGTGGTCCGGGTGCACCTCGTAAGGCTGTCCAATGCGCAGGGAGAAGCACTCGCTGGGGGTCATGGTGAGGGTGTGCAGGTTCAGCGGATCGTTGCCCCACACCACAAACTGGCTGAGCTGGTTGCGGCTGGCATTGAACAGCATCACCTCTCCAGAACTTCCCGGCAGAAAGTCCGGCAGCAGGAAAGTCAGGGTGTGGTAGGCCTCCTGCAGGGTCAGGCAGGTTTGCAGCTGGTCGGACAGGCTGGACAGGCGGGTGATTTCGGAGTTGATTTTTTCCAGGGCCAGATTGTTATGGGTGAGGGTGGTCTGCGAATCCTGAATGGCCTGCCGGGAGAGCACCAGTTTCTGGGCCATGTGGTTGAAATCCTCGGCCACCAGACGGGCTTCCTGGAAGGGGACATGGGTGGGAACCTGATGGGAGTAATCGCCCTGCGTGATGGCCCGGGTGCCCTGCAACATGCGCTGGAACACCAGGGTCATTCTGGAGGCCAGCCTCAGGCCCTGCCAGAGTGCAGCCAGGGCTGCCAGCAGCATGCCCAGCAGGCTGCTGATCTGGATGATCCGCAGGGTGGACTGGCTTTTGTTGCGGGCCGAAGTCAGCAATTCCATCTGCACGGTCTGAAGCTGGGCCATCAAGAGGCGCAGGTGGTCCATGCGGCGTTTGCCTGCGTTGGAGGTCACCAGACGCTGGGCCTGCTGGAAGTTCACCGCGCGCAGCTGCTGCAGGCCCTTGGCGTACTGCAGCCAGTCTTTTCCTGCATCGTTGATGTCCTGCAGCAGTTTCAAGCGGTCCTGCTGGCGGTTTCTGGGACCGTCCAGAATCAGGGTTTGCACGTCAGCAATGCTGCTGGGAAATTGTTTTTTCCCCAGTTCAAAAGGTTCCAGAAACTCGGTTTTGCCGGTGATCACGTAACCGCGAGAGCCCGTCTCCAGGTTCAGCAGGGCTTCCATGATGCCCTGGGTCTGGTTTTGCTCCTGGGTGTAGCGTTCCTGAATGAGGGTGTAGTAGCTGTTCAGCAGGTTGCCCAGCAACACGACCACTGCAGCGAACACCAACAACACCCAGGTGAGGACTTTGTGCTGGAGGATGTAGCTCCGAACGGTCCGCATGTTCTCATGTTAGCCACTTCCGCTGAGAAAGATGCTGGGAAATTTCTCATCTTGAAGTCAGACTGGTGGGTTCAGTCCTCTGATGCAGGTTTCCCCGTTACACCCGCACCCTTCCAATCAGGAGCAGGCGCAGCAACCCCACCCCGATGAACAGGCACAGGTAGGCACCCGAGGTCCAGTGTTCCAGCAAACTGACCGACCATCCTGCTGCCAGTCCTGCCAGAAAAGAGGCACTGCCGTTCAGCAGGTTGTTGAGGGCGTAATACCCCACACGGGGTTTGTTGTGGGTGGCTTTTACCCCAAGATCAAAAAGCGAAAGGTTGACGGTGTTGTAAATCACGGCTTCCAGCGCGGCCAGCACCCACACCAGCCACACCTGATGGGTGACATCCAGCAGCACCAGCACCACAGGCAGCAGCACCGCACTGAGCAGGATGGAGCCCTGCAGCACTCTCCTGGGCGGACAGCGGTCAATCACCAGTCCCACCCCGTAATTGGTGAACAGCGTGGTCAGCGAAGCCAGGGCTGTGTAAATCCCAATCTGGGTCATGCTGAGGTGCTGTTTTTGCAGCAAGTAAGGCACCACCAGCACGGTCAGCAAAGCCTGCACGATGCTCCACATCACGGTGGTTTTCACGAAAGGCAAAAATTCACGGTCTCTCAGGGGACGGGTGAAACCTTCCCGGAAACGCATGGTGGGGCTGTCGGGGTTGGGGTCCAGGTAAGACAGGTACAGCAGCACCGAAAACACCCCCATGCCCAGTGCAGCAACAAAAAGCCAGCGGTAACTGTCCGGTGAGGCGATGTGGTCAATCAGCAGCCCTGCCCCCACCGAGGCGGCCATGGTGAACACCCCACTCAGGCCGTTGCGGTACCCGAAGTAACGTCCGCGCACTTTTTCCGGGACCACATCGGACATGATGCCCTGCCACAACAGGCCCGAGGCAGACTGGAACACGTGGGCCAGCACCAGGCTGAGCAGCACCAGGGTGATTTTGCCATCCAGCGGAATGAAAGGAAAGGTGGCCAGGATGGGCAGCAAACCCGCCACCCGGCTGAAGATGCCCAGGTAGAACATCAGCTTGCGGCGGGTGCTGATTTTGCCCGAGAGCCAGGCACTGAAGGGTCCCACCATCTGGGACAGAAAGGGGATGCTGCCTGCCAGGGCCAGCATTCGGGTGTCTGCCCCCAGGTGACTGAGGTACCCGATGGTGATGGGTCCCAGCAACCAGTTGGCATACACCGACCAGACGCAGCCTTCCAGGATGGCGATTTTCATGGTGCGGCCCCGGAGTCCAGAGGGAATCAGGGCAGCAGGAACAAGTGCAGGGAGCAGGGGCACGGGTGGGTTTCCTTTGCTGGGATGAGAAGAGGGGAATTTGAAGGATCAAATTCTTGCGACAGCACCCAGGGGTGGGGTGCATTTTTTCGAGCATAACCACTGCTTTTTGACCCTCAAGCCTGATGTATAGGAGAGCGCTGAATGGCTTACTGGAGCGGTTTTTGTTGAGAATGACTTATCAGCAGAACCGGGGGCTGCAGGATTTGCGAAAAATCAAATTTTGACCTTCGCAGCCTGTCAAAGTCAAGCAAGAGAAAAGGGCCTGCATCCTGCCTGCTGCCCAGCATGAAGTTTTGAAAATTTTTTCGGGAAGTCCTTCGTTTTGAAAATTTGAAAATTGAAAATTCTGTTTCTGGTGCAAGAAATTTTCCATTAAGCCTGATGGCTTTGATCTATACCATTGCGCCCTGTTCCCCTTCAGCCTCTGGCAAAAATCCTGTTAAGCTTCAAGCATGAACAAACCAGACCATTATCTGGCGGCAGAAAACCGTTATGCACACATGAAGTACGCAAGGCTGGGCCGCAGTGGCCTGCTGCTGCCCCGCATCTCCCTGGGCCTCTGGCACAACTTTGGTGGGGTGGACCGCCTGGAAACTGGACGCAAGATCCTGCGCACCAGTTTCGATCTGGGCATCACCCACTTTGACCTTGCCAACAACTACGGCCCCCCTCCAGGCAGTGCCGAGGAGAACTTTGGCCGCGTTCTGGCCTCGGATTTCAGGCCTTACCGTGATGAACTCATCATTGCCACCAAAGCTGGATACGACATGTGGGAAGGGCCTTACGGCAACTTCGGGTCCAGAAAGTATTTGATTGCCAGCCTGGACCAGAGTTTGAAACGCATGGGTCTGGATTATGTGGACATCTTCTACCACCACCGCCCCGACCCTGAAACCCCTCTGGAAGAAACCATGCGTGCCCTGGACCACATCGTGCGCAGTGGGCGTGCGCTGTACGTGGGGATTTCCAACTACAAACCCGAGCAGACCCGCCAGGCCTCCCACATCCTGAAAAGCCTGGGCACCCCTTTTGTGATTCACCAGCCGTCTTACAGCATGTTCAACCGCTGGATTGAAGAGGGCCTGCTGGAAGCCCTCAGGGATGAAGGGATTGGCAGCATCGTGTTTTCCCCACTGGCCCAGGGCATGCTGACCGACAAATACCTGAAGGGCATCCCCGAAGATTCCCGTGCTGCCCGTGCCCACTTCCTGCGTCCGGAGCACATCTCTGAAAAGCGTCTGGAGCAGATTTTCCAGCTGAACCAGTTCGCAAAAGAGCGTGGTCAGACCCTGGCGCAGGTGGCACTGGCCTGGGTGCTGCGGCACAGCGAAGTCACTTCTGCACTGATCGGGGCCAGCCGTCCCGAGCAGGTCACAGACGCAGTGGGTGCACTGGACAACCTGACTTTTACCGCAGAAGAACTGCAGACCATCGAAGGCATCCTGCAACAGTAAACCGCACTTTTTCGGGGAGGCTTTATTGATGTTCGCAAAAAGAACTGCAAGTTCTTTTTGCTGAGCAAAGCGAATAGAACGGTTCAGATGGTCAGATCACCTGCCCTTGTTTTTGCGTAGATCAATAGGGCCTCCCTTTGAAGCATCTGGAGAGAGAACATGCCCATTTTGCACACCCCTCAGGGCTGGATTCTGGAAACCCGGAACACCGCCTACGCTTTTGGAATCAACGCTGCTGGACTGCTGGTGCACCGCTACTGGGGTGTGAAACTCCCCAGAGCTGCAGATTACCCGGCTGCAGAAGTTCCCCAGTCCGAAGTGTCTTTTGTGAACCCACCCCACCTGAGCCAGGAGGAATTTCAGGCATATGGAGGCCTCAGGTACGCAGAGCCTGCCATCAAAATCAGCACGGAGCAGGGCATCCGGGACAGCGTGTTGTCTTTTGTGGACAGCCATTTGAACGGTCATATTCTGGAAATCGTTCTGCAGGACGACCTGACTGGCCTGCAAGTCACGTTGCATTACCGCATCGATGAACAGGCAGACCTGATCGAGCGCTGGACCACCCTGAAAAACACCGGAAGCCAGACGCTCACCATCGAACGTGTCTTCTCTGCAATGTGGCATTTGCCTGCAGGGGAGACCTACTGCCTGACCCACCTTTCGGGCCAGTGGCTGGATGAATTTCGCATCCAGAAAGATGTTTTGCAGGAAGGCAGCAAAATTCTGGAAAGCCGCACCCTCACCACCAGCCACCTGCACCACCCGTTTTTTGCTGTGGACCGTGCAGATGAAACCGCCAGCGAAACCCACGGGGAAGTCTGGTTCGGGCTGCTCGCCTGGAGTGGAAACTTCAAACTGGTGGCTGAAAAAACCAACGCCCACCAGACCCGCCTTCTGCTCGGGGTGAACGACTGGGATTTCGAGTGGACTTTAAAACCCGGAGAAAGCTTTGAAACCCCCACCAGCCTTGCCGGATACACCAATCAGGGATTTGGAGCAGCCAGCAGGAACCTCCACCAGCACCTGCGCGGTCAACTTCCCCATCCTGGCCTCACCCGCAAAGTGCTCTACAACTCCTGGGAAGCCACCACCTTCGATGTCACCGTGGAAGGCCAATCTGCACTTGCAGAAGTGGCTGCGAGAATGGGCATTGAACTCTTCGTGATGGACGACGGCTGGTTTCAGGGCCGTCACCAGGACACTGCCGCACTGGGAGACTGGTGGCCCGATGCACAGAAATTCCCGGATGGCCTGAACCCCCTGATTGAAAAAGTCAAAGGTCTGGGGATGGATTTCGGACTGTGGGTGGAGCCGGAAAT
Organism: Deinococcus roseus; assembly: GCF_014646895.1. Classification (NCBI taxonomy): domain Bacteria; kingdom Thermotogati; phylum Deinococcota; class Deinococci; order Deinococcales; family Deinococcaceae; genus Deinococcus; species Deinococcus roseus. Next base: position 44,756 of record NZ_BMOD01000027.1, on the reverse strand, counting down.
GGTCAACCCCAACAGCACCCTGTACAGAGCGCACCCCGACTGGGTGTACCACTTTGAAGGCAGAGCACGCAACGAAGCCCGAAACCAGCTGATCCTGAATCTGGGCAGAACGGACGTGCAGGACCACCTGATTGCCCTGCTGGACGACCTGCTGAGCAAACACGACATTTCCTTCATCAAGTGGGATTTCAACCGTTACGTTTCAGAACCAGGCTGGCCCTCTTTTGCGGGCAACCCGAAAGAACTGTGGGTGCGGCACGTGCAGGGACTCTACCGGGTGTGGGGCACCCTGCGGGAAAAACACCCTGCTGTGGTCTGGCAAACCTGCTCTGGTGGAGGAGGCCGTGCAGACGCAGGCATGCTCAGGATTGCAGATCAGGCCTGGATCAGCGACTGCACCGACCCGGCAGCAAGACTGCAGATTCAGGAAGGCTATTCTCTGGTGTACCCGGCAAACACCATGGAAGCCTGGGCCACCGACTGGGGCAAGGACCGCTTCTCGCTGGAGTTTCGATTCCATGCTGCCATGTGCGGGGTGCTGGGAATTGGCGGGCACATCCTGCACTGGTCTGAAGCGGAAAAAACAGAAGCAGCAAACCTGATCCAGCAGTACAAAGGGATCCGGCACATCATCCATCAGGGAGACCTTTACCGGCTGCGTTCCCCCAGCCAGCACCCGATTTCCGCTGTGCAGTACGTTTCTCAGGACCAGCGGGAAAGCGTGGTGTTCACCTTCAAAACCCATGTGTCCCGCTACTACCAGCCTGCGCCTACCCTCAAGCTGCAGGGTCTGGACCCCCGGGGAACCTACCAGCTTGGAGATGAGGTGCGTTCCGGTCTGGCCTGGATGGAACGCGGCCTGGACGTGAAACTGCAGGATTTCCAGAGCCAGGTGCTGCTGCTCAGACGGGTGGAGTGAACCCTCAACAATCCAGAAGGGCTGGAGGATGTTTTCCTTCAGCCTTGTTCTGATCTACAGGTGTTCCAGCGTATTCCGGGTGCGTTCGTTTTGCAGGTTTCCGGTGTTCAGGGTGGTGGCGGGCTCCAGCATCATCACCCAGGTTTCCTCGGTGTGGGCAGCAGGGCAGTGGTGAACGCCTTTTGGCACGATCAGGAATTCACCTTCCTCCACCAGCACTTCGCGTTCATCGGGGTCGCGCAGGCCCATGCGCATCACGCCACGCACCACCAGAAACACCTCGTCTTCGTTTTCGTGGAAGTGCCAGTCAAACTGGCCTTTGAATTTGGCGAGTTTCACCTGCTGGCCGGACCATTCCCCCACCACGCGAGGGTTCCAGTGGTCGGAAATCTGGCTGAATTTCTCCTGCAAATTCACTTTTTTCAGGGGTGTGTCGGTCATGGGGTTTTCCTTTCGGGGTGCAAGCCTGTTCCATTTTAGACGAGGGAGGGCAGGGCAAAAGAGAGGGGTTGCAGGTTGCGGGTTGTTGCAGCCCTCCAGAGGATTGAAGCAAATCACAAAAAACAAAAAGTCCAGCAGTGCCACAATGGCAGCATGACCCAGATTGAAAACATCCGGCTGGAAACTGCCTGGAGCAGCTCCCATGAAGGTTTTTTTCGACTTCCTGTGTATCAGGGTGGTGCGTCCCAGATCGCCTTTTTTTACCAGACCGGATCTCCCACCCATCCTGGAAACAGCATCCGTTATGGGGTACAGGTGCTGGACCCGCAGGGGGAAAGGATCCTGCTGGACAGGCAGGCTGCTTCTCTGGAAGAAGCCCTGAGTGAATTTGAACGGCTTTATCCGCAGATCCAGACACAGGGGCAGCAGGTGCTGGATTCTGGACAGCTGTCTTTTTGAGCGCCGTTCAGAAACAGGACTGGTGTTGTGCAGGTCAAGACCCTATGCTGAAGGCAGAAAGAGGTCTTTTTGAACAACGTGCACACCATCAGGCTGGTTGGAAGCCTGACCAGAGATCCCGAATTGCAGCTTTCCACAGGCGGCAGACCCAGCTGTGAACTCCTTCTGTCTGGAGAGGAAAAAGTTCAGGGTCCTGCCGGAGAACGCATCCTTCCCTGGATGCATGGGGTTTTGCTCACCGGACCTGCGGCCCGCACCGCGGTGGAAAAGTACAGCAAGGGACAGGTGCTGTCCATCGAAGGCCATCTGGAGCAGCACACCTGGAAACTGGGAAACGGCCAGAAAGCCTCTGTCACCCGAATCCGGGCCAGCAGTGTGGAACGAATTGAGCTTCCAGATGCCCGCTTCACCACCGATCAGGAGGGCAATGTCCGGTTGAAAGGCGGGGTGAATGAGGTGGTTTTGCAGGGGAAACTCCTGCGCACCCCCGACCCCAGGTCCACCTCTGCCGGCACCCCCCTGCTGCATTTCCCGCTGGTGGTGATGGAAACCTACACCGATGTGGATGGTCTTCCCAACGACACCTACCACCAGTTTGAGTGCGTGGCCTGGCGTGAAGTGGCAAAAGGCATGGGGCAGTACAGCGAGGGGGATGTGCTGCGGGTGCAGGGTCGCCTGAAAATCGACCAGTGGACCGACCGCAAGGGAGAACAGCACACCGCCACCCGTGTGGAGGCCAGCCAGCTGGAACGGATTCAGGTGGCCAGACAGAAGCCTCTTCAGAAGGGCAAAAAACCCAGAAAGTGACAGGCAGTTCCAGCTGAATTCACAGCAACTTTTGCAGGTGGGTGCGCACAAATCTGGGAAGGTCTTCTGCTGGAATGCGGGCCAGTTCAGCAAAGGACCTGCCATCCTGCAAAAGCCTGCCCACCAGCTCCCAGCCCACAAAATAGGCTTCGCGTTCCAGGGCTGTGGTGCCCTGTCCCATGGTGAACTGGAAGACCACTTCAGATTGATCCTCTGACAGAAAAGGCAAGATGCCTGCAAAGATTTCGGCAGATTGTTCCCGACACCGGGCAAGCCACCCTGGAGACTGTTGCATTTCAATGTAACGGGTCTCGGGCTGGCCAGGGAAAAGCTGCTGGCTGACCCGCGTGGCCAGTCCCTCTTCCAGCACCACCTGAGCAATGCTGCGCTCCCAGCTCGGGGTCAGCTTTCCGAATGAATGGTGCACCACATGGGTGAGCTCATGGGGGAGCAGGATCTGGTAAAGCTCCAGTGGAACCTCGATGGGCAAAGCCAGAAAGGTGAGGTCTTCCTGGGGAACCACAAAGGGGTTTGCTTCAAAATTTCCCACAAAAGTGATCACCTGCAATGCCACAGGTCCAGGGGCTTCCAGCAGGTGCATCACCTGTTGCAGGGCAGGCAGAACCTGCTGTTGAACGGGCTTGTGCCTGGGTTTCCAGAGAGAGCAGCACTGCAGCTTTTTTGGGTTTGGTCGGTGCAACAACATTGGTAAGCTTACCAATTTATTCTAGACAATGAGAAAATCCTTTGCTAAAAGCGCTTTTTTCTCTGGAATGGATTTCTGGATGTCGGGATTGATCTCTTGCTTTGTGCAAAACGGAACAAGAATTTTTCGTCTGAAAGAGACTTTTTCATGCCAGACCTCCGTAATGGCAAATTTTCGTTGTCTGTTTCTTTTCTTGTGTCACCCTCTAGAAATCGGTTTCTGATTGTGCTACCTTGACATCAAGCGCACCACCACAGTTGAGGAGCAGGATGAACAAGCACAACATCCACACCCTTGCCAGCCTGGCAGGTGTGTCTGCAGCCACCGTGTCACGGGTGCTGAACGGCAACCCCCAGGTCAAACCCCACCTGAAGGAGAAAGTCCTGCATGCCCTGGAAGAAACTGGATTTCGCCCCGACCCCAAAGCCCAGTCCCTGCGGGCAGGCAAGACCCGCACCATCAGCGTGATCCTGCCCATGATCGACACCGATTTTTACCACCGCCTGCTGCACAGCATGGAACCCGTTTTTGATGAAGCTGGATACGACATGGCCCTCTTTCCCCTGGTGGGTGGCTTTCGGGTCAAGAAATACCAGGACCCCACCAGCCTGCCTTACCATGGAGACGCCTTGATTCTGGCTTCCCTGGATCCAGACAAACTCTACGCCAACCACGAGGTGCCGTTCAGGAAACCCATCACCCTGGTGGACACCCACCACCAGCACTACCACAGTTTTTCCATCCACAACCATCAGGCGGGAAAACTGGCGGCCCAGCACCTGCTGCTCAACCGGGAACCGATTGTGCTCATCGGCCTCAGGCAGGACGAGGCAGGACCTTTTGCCAGTCCGGTGTTTGAGGAGCGCATGGAGGGCATCCAGCAGGGTTTGCAGGAACAGGGCCGCACCCTGGCAGGCACCCTGCTGGTGGATGAACTTGGCACCGAAGGGGGCCGTCAGGCTGCCCGACTGTGGCTGGAACAGCATCCCGGACCCTGCCAATTTCTTTGTCTGGCAGACACGCTGGCCCTGGGTGTGAAACGGCACCTGCAAGAAAGGCACCTGGAATGCCGGGTGATTGGTTTTGACGACCATCCTTTTGCTGCAACCGAGAGCCTGACCAGCATCAAACAGCCCATCGAGCAGATGGGGGAGATGGCCGCAAGGCACGTGATCCAGCAACTCAGAGGGGAAGTTTACACCCTGCAGAGCACCGTGCTCACCCCCACCCTGAAAATCCGCCAGTCGTCCCGCCTATGGACGCACCCCTGAAAGGACAGACCTGCATGAACCTGTATCACGACGGCACCCCGCACTTTTTGATCCGTGAAGGACCCCACGCCAGGGTCAGGCTGGAAGCGCCTCCAAACCTGGAGCAGGGCTGGGTGGTGTCCTATCCGGGTGGCGATGAACGCCTGGATTCCCTGCAGGCCGGGCAAGAAAACTGCTGGTCTGGAATTCTTCCCATCCAGCAGCACCAGAAAACCCACTACCGTTTCAAACTCATTCTGGGTGGACGGGTGGTCTGGTACAACCAGGGTGGGGTCAGTTTCACCCCTCCTGCATTCGGTCAGGATTTCAGTTTTTCTGCCCAGCAGCCTCCCGAATGGGTGCATTCGCGGGTGTTCTACCAGATTTTCCCGGACCGGTTTTGCCGGGGGCATCAGGACCGTGCGCTTCCAGGCCACGACTACCACGGAGATCCCATCATCCACAAAAACTGGAGCGATTTGCCCCAAAAAGGCCAGGGCCACCGGGAAATTTACGGTGGGGACCTGGAAGGCATCCGGCAGAAAATCCCTTACCTGCAGGACCTCGGGGTCAATGCGCTGTACCTCAACCCGATTTTTCACAGCCCTTCCAGCCACAAGTATGACACCCAGGATTACCACCAGATCGATCCGCAGTTTGGCAGCAACGAGGAATTTGCAGGTCTGGTTCAGCAGTTGCACCTCTCAGACATCCGCATTGTGCTGGATGGAGTTTTCAACCACATCGGGGACCACCACCCCTGGATGAACCGGGCCGGGGTGTACCCGGAAGCAGGCGCTTTCCAGAACGGCAGCAGCCGGGCCTACTTCACCTACACCGGAGAGCGCCCCGAAGATTACCTGGGCTGGGCCGGGGTCACCACCCTGCCCAAACTGGATTTCAACCACCCGGAGGTGCAGGCGCAGATTTATGGCCGTCCGGACAGTGTGGTTCGCCACTGGCTGAAAGCCCCTTACGGGATCGATGGCTGGCGGCTGGATGTGGCCCCCATGCTGGGCAAAGACGGCACCGACAGGGACAACCGCCAGATCCTCTCCGAAGTCTGGCAGGCGGCCCGCGACACCCACCCCGAAGCCTACATTTTTGGTGAGCACTTTTATGATGCCACCTGGTGGTTGCAGGGCGGCGTGGAAGACGCCACCATGAACTACCACGGGTTCACCTGGCCCACCTGGGCTTTCCTGGCCGGACGGGACCACCGCAACCACCCTGCCAGTGTGGACGCTGCTCAGTATGCAGAAGCTTTGAACCGCAACCTCAGCCAGTTGCCTTTCCGGCAGCAACTTGCCCAGTTGAATTTGCTGGGCTCCCATGACACCGAACGTTTCGCCACCGTGTGTGCAGATCTGGAAAAACAGAAAATTGCTGCGGCATTGCTTTTGACCTTCATCGGGGTGCCCTGCATCTATTACGGAGACGAAATCGGCATGGAAGGGGAGAACGACCCGGATTGCCGCCGCACCATGCCCTGGGGAGATCCCCAGCGCTGGCAGCATGGGCTTTTTGACTGGTACCAGCAACTGATCCGCCTGCGCAAAACCCAGCGTGCTTTGCAGGAAGGTTCTTTCCGAATCCTGCACGCCAGAGGCGACCATCTGGTCTTCGAGCGCCGTCTGGGCCAGGAGTGCATTCGGGTGGCCCTCACCCGTGAAGCGCCGCTGGAACTTCCTCTGGAGGGTCACTGGCAGAACCTGATCACCCAGCAGAACCTCATCCAAATGGTCACTTTGCCCGGTCCGGGCGTGGTGGTCCTCAGAAAGGAGCAAGCATGAAAAAGCAACTGGTTGCACTGACGCTTCTGCTGTCCCTGACAGCGCAGGCCGAGGTGCTTCCCCCACCCGACTGGCTTTCAAGCGCCACCGTATATCAGGTGTTCATCAGAAACCACACCGGAGACGGTACCTTCGAGGCGGCCACTGAAACCCTGCAGCAGGCCAGAGACCTCGGGGTGAACACCCTTTACCTGCTGCCCTTCTACCCCACCGGGAAAATCAAGCGCATCGGGGTGCTGGGAAGCCCTTTCTCCATCCGGGATTACCAGAATGTGGACCCGAACCTGGGTTCCCTGGACGACTTCAAGGCTTACCTGGAAAAAGCGCACAGCCTGGGCCTGAAGGTGGTCATCGATCTGGTGCTCAACCACACCTCCTGGGACAACAAGCTGATCACCGAGCATCCGGAGTTCTACAAACACGATGCCAGCGGTCAGATCCTCCCTCCCAGACCCGAATGGCAGGATGTGGCCGGTCTGGATTCCACCCGAGAAGACACACAGCAGCACCTGATTTCCATTGGGGAGTTCTGGGCAAACCTGGGTGTGGACGGCTTCCGGGCAGATTACTCTGACGGGTTGCCGCTGGCCTTCTGGCAGAAGTTCCGCACCCACATGAAAGCCATCAACCCGCAGTTTTTGCTGCTGGCCGAAACCGGCGATGAGGCCTTCCATGACCGCGCGTTTGATCTGTCTTACGACTGGGTGGGCATGAGCAAGGCGGTTGCTGCCGTGAGTGGCCTGAGTTCTGCCAACAGCTTCTTCAATTACCAGGCTGATCAGGGGAACGTTCCCAAGTTGCGCTACCTGGAGAACCACGACCAGGACCGCATCGCCAGCAAGCTCAAAGAGGACTTTCAGAAGAAGGCTGTGGCGGCCTTGCTGCTCACAGAGCCCGGTGTGCCGCTGATTTATGCTGGCCAGGAGTGGGGCATCGACCACCGTCCGAATTTGTTTGACCCCGATCCCGTGCTGTGGAACCAGGGAAACAGCGACCTCCATGCGTTTTACCAGAAGTTGCTTTCCACCCGCAGCAAGCTTCCTGCCCTGCAATCTGGTGCCTTGAAAACGATTTCTGCTCAGTCCAGAAATGTGGCTGCTTTTGAGCGCTTCACCCCGGAGCAGAAAGTCACGGTGCTGATCAATTTCGCTGCCGAACCCCAGACTGTGAACTTCAAAGACCCACAGAATGCAGTGGACCAGCTGTCTGGAAAGACTTTCCAGGGGATGAGCTGGGTGTTGCAGCCCGGTGAGGCCCAGATCCTTTTGCCTGCGTCACAGTGAGGAAGGGTGCGGTTGCAGGGGCAGGACCCTTGACATTGGAATGTTCAGGAGCCACAATGAAGCATCTTACAACGATACCAGGGCAGGAAGAATGCAAAGGATAGGCTTTTTTGGTGAATCGGAATAAATTGGTAACGATACCAAATCACCCTTTCCCACCAGGCAAACCCACCCCTTCAAGAAATTCCGAGCGGGAACACCAGAAAAGTGCTTCCCATCTCCATTTCTGCTTTCGGGTAACGTTACCAACACTGTTTCAGTCGCTTCAAGGCTTTCCGCACTGCAGTGCTCGATGCACCTCAACCGCTCCCTCCCCACTTTTCAAACCCTTCCAAACACAAGCCCCCCCAACACCAGGAGAGACCCATGAAACACATCCGCATTGCCCTGACCAGCCTTTCCCTTCTCGCCAGCACCGCTTTCGCCGAAACCACCCTCACCTTCTGGCACCCCATGGGTGGCAACGACGAGGTGGTGCTCAAAAAGCTCACCGCCGACTACACCAGAGCCCACCCCGACATCAAAATCAACCTGCTCTTTGTGCCTTTCGCTGAACTGCAGAAAAAAGTCTCCCTGGCCATCCCCGCAGGGCAGGGACCTGACATGTTCCTGGGCGTGCACGACGGCATCGGCATCAACTCCAGCAGCAACCTGGTTTTGCCCGTGGACAGCTACATCAAAAAGAGCGATTACCTCGCCTCCACCATCGACGCGGTGAGCTTCAAAGGCAAGCTCTGGGGCTTCCCACAGAGCTATGAAACCACCACCCTGATCTACAACCCCAAACTGGTCAAAACCCCACCCAGAACCGTGGAGCAACTGATCAGCACCGCCAAGAAGTTCACCAAAGACAGCAGCTACGGCTTCATCTACGACATCGCCAACTTCTATTACAGCTACGCATGGCTCTCTGCCGTGTCTGAGAAACCCCTCTTCAGCGACACTGGCGAATTCCAGGTGGGCGTGAACGAATTCACGGGCTTATTAAACCAGCTCAAGACCTTCCAGACCTCCGGCATCATGCCCAAAGAACCCAGCCACGATCAGGCCATGGCGCTGTTCAAGCAAGGCAAAGCCGCCATGGTGATCACCGGACCCTGGGGCATCGCAGGCTTCGAGAACGACGGCGTGCCCTTTGAGATGGCCCCTCTGCCCAAAGTGAACGGCAAATCCCCCAAAGCTTTCATGGGCGTGAAACTGTACTACATCTCCAGCCAGTCCAAAAACGCCAAAGCCAGTGCAGACTTCCTGAAGTTCCTGACCAGCGCGGGCAGTGAAGCCTACTGGGCCACCGAAACCGGCATGCTGCCCGCCAACAAGCTTTCCTACAACAACGCAGATGTGAAGAAGAACAAAACCGTGCTGGGCTTCAGCAAACAGGCCAAGAATGCCATCCCCATGGGCAAAGCTGCCGAATTCGGTCAGATCTGGGATCCCGCCAAGGAAGCCGTGGAGCGCGTGCTGTTCGGCAACCAGGCCCCCAGCGCTGCTGCACAGGGTCTGGTGGACCGCGTGCAGAAAGCCATCCAGAAGTAAGAAAGGAGGAGGGGGGCAGGCCATTGTGGTGCCTGTCCCCTCCCACCCATGCTGAACGTGACCCAGAACCCCCCACAGAAAACCCCCCGCAAATCCAGCTGGGCAGCTTTTCCCTTCATGGCTCCGGCCACCGTGATGCTGATTGCCCTGACCTTCTTCCCGATTGCTTACGGCATCTGGATGGCTTTCTACAACATCAGCCTGGCCACCCTCACCAGCTATGAATTCGTGGGCCTGAAAAACTTCCGTGAGTTCATCGACACTGGCAGCGATTTTTACCGCATTGTGGTGCGTACCATCGGCTGGACCTTCATCAATGTGCTGCTGCACGTGCTGGTGGGCATTGGGCTGGCTTTGCTGTTGCAACGCCCCGGTCTGAAGTTCCGCAAACTGTTCAAGGCACTCCTGATCCTGCCCTGGGCGGTTCCCAGTTACATCACCGTGCTGGCCTGGAAAAACCTGATCTTCAATTACGACTTCGGGTACTTCAACACCTTCCTGAAGGTCCTGCACATCGCCCCGGTGTCCTGGTTGCAAGACCCCAGCGCAGCTTACTGGGCCACCGTGATTGTGAACGTCTGGCTGGGTGTGCCCTACATGATGATGGTGGCTTCCGGTGCCCTGCAGAGCATTCCCAGGGAGATGTACGAATCTGCTGAAATTGATGGAGCCAGTACCTTGCAACAGATCACCCGCATCAGCATCCCCATGATGTGGCCGATGATGGCCCCCTCGGTGATCCTGGGCCTGATCTGGACCTTCAACAACTTCAATGCGGTGTACCTGCTGACCGGAGGCGGACCTTACGGCTCCACAGATCTGGTGGTGACTTACCTGTACCGCATCGCTTTCGGGGCAGGCAGCACCAGCAACTTCGATTACTCGCTGGCTGCAGCTTTCAGTGTGGTGGTGTTCCTGATGCTCTTGCTGCTGGTGTTGTTCTACATGCGGGTCACAAAAGAGCAGGTGCCCGAGTGAACCGCTCATCGCATTTTGGCATGACCGTGACCTACCTGGTGCTGATTGTCGCTGTGGTCTTTTTTGCCGCGCCCATTGCACTGGTGCTCAGCGTGAGCCTCTCAGACAAAGACAGCATCGTGGCCGGGCAACTGCAACTGATTCCCCGCCATCCCACTTTTGAGAACTACAGCGTGATCTTCACCCCGACGTTTCTGCGGGATCTGATGAACAGCGTGATCTACGCAGGCGGGACCGCCCTGTTCTCGCTGGTGGTGGGGACCAGTGCTGCTTACGCGCTGTCCAGAATGAAATTCCGGGGCCGCACCACCATCAACCGCAGTTTCATTTTGCTGCAGGCCTTTCCAGGGGTGCTGACCCTGATTCCGCTGTACGTGATGTTCCTGAAGTTCCATTTGCTTAACAGCTACCAGGGCATGATTCTGGCCTACGCTGCAGGCACCCTGCCTTTCACCATTGCCATTTTGAAAAGCTACTTTGACACCATCCCCAGAGCACTGGAAGAAGCCGCCTTCATTGACGGGGCCACCCAGGGCCAGACTTTTCTGAGGATCGTGCTGCCGCTTTCTTTGCCTGCCCTGGCCATCACGGCCCTGATGGGCTTCAACCTGGGCTGGACAGAATTCATCCTGGCGTACTCCCTGCTTTCGACAGAGGAGATGTACTCACTGGCGATGCGTCTGTACGGGATGCTGGGTCAATTCACCACCTCCTGGTCGGAATTTGCTGCCATGAGCGTGGTCATTGCCCTGCCCATCACGGTGATGTTCCTGAGGTTTGAGAAGTACCTGGTTTCGGGCCTCACCATGGGCGGCGTGAAGGAATAAAACCCAACATCAGAACACAGGAAGAAAACACAGGAAAAAACATGGGAAGTGCAGGGGGCAACTTTGCCTCCTGTTTCTGTTTGGCAGTTCCAGAGGCAATCCCTGCAGATCAAACTTAGCTCAAACCTTCTTAGATCAAACCTTGATGGATTTTTCATCTGACGTACATTTTGAGGTTTCCTGCAAGAGATGCCAGAAAAAGAAAGCCTGTTCTGTAAAGGTTTTGTAACAAATCTTTCCATGAGAACCAGCACAGGCTGACCTCGAAAAGCAGAAAAGGTCTGCTGGTGGGCTGTGATGAAAACTGGATCCCATCTGATTTTCACAGTTATGATTCCTGAGCTGCCTGAAAAAGTCTGGCCCATCAAGGTCAGACTTGCAGCAGTGTGCAGTGAACTGTGCATTGAACAAGGTGCAATGAAAAATGAAAAACCTTTGATGGAGGCTGTGATGATGATTCAACCTGTGAAAACTGCAAAACACCATGCGATGCTGGCCCTATGTACCCTGGGTCTGCTGCTCAGTGCCTGTGGTCCCACCACCGCTGTGGTCACCCCGCCCAAAACAGGCACGGTCAACGGTTACACCATTGATGCTGCCCACAAAGACACCGTCAAATTCAACATCAGTGCCCTGGATGGTGCAGGAAAAGTGATCCTGAGCGGCAAGGTGGACAGCTTCACCGTGCAGGTGTCAGAAGTCACCGGCAACCCGGACAGCAACAACCCCCAGGACTTCACCTACACGGCCAGCATTTGTGGGCAATACACCTCTGCAGGAGGCCCGCTGACCTGTGCTGTGGTGCTGGACGCCAGTGGATCCATGGGCAGCACCGACCCGGAGAAGAAACGCAAAGAAGCTGCCCAGCAATTCGTGGCCCGCACCACCAGCAGCGATCAGGTGGCAGTGGCCAATTTCGGGGCGGGAGGCCAGGACCCTTACGATGACCTGCACGTGTACCAGACCTTCACCTCGGACAAAACCCTGCTGAACACCGCCATTGCAGATGCCACCAGAGCTTCAGGTGGAACCCCCCTGTGGGAAGCCACCGACCAGGCCACCGACCTGCTCAGCAAGGCCACAGGCAAAAACAAGATTGCCCTGGTGCTCACAGATGGAAATGCCAACGGAGGCATGGATGTGGACACGGCCATTGCCGCTGCCCAGAAAGCCAACGTCAAGCTGTTCATGGTGGGTCTGGATGCCAACGGCATCGACGAGGCGGACATGCAGAAAGCCGCCACCATGACAGGGGGCCTGTACTCCAAGGTGAGCGAGGCTGCTGGCCTGAAAGACCTGTTTGACAAAGCCTTCAACCAGAGCCAGGCTTATGCCTGCCTGCAGGTGGTGTTCAAGGTCAAGGGGAAACTGCCTGCCGCTGGCACCGAAATCAAAGGCACCCTCACGGTCAACATGAACGGAGGCCAGTTTGTGGCCCCTTACGCGGTGACCTTCCTGTAAACCCTTTAAACACCTTGCTGTACTGCAACCCCCGGTCTGTGTTGATCGGGGTTTTGTGTTTCCAGAGGTGAGGCATTGACAGACTGGCACACCCTGTTTAAGCTGAAACAAATGGTTGTGATTGACAACCACTTGCTTCATCCTCTGGAGGCCCCATGCCAATTCAAGCCGCCACACCTGCAGACTGGCCCCGCATTGAAGCCCTGCTTTCCCGATTGCAACTCCCCCTGCAAGGCGCTCAGGAATACCTCTCCCACTTCTGGTTGCAAGAAGACCAGCAGGAGCTGCAAGCGGTGGCCGGGCTGGAACTGCACGGCGATTTTGGGCTGCTCAGGTCGGTGGCGGTGGCCCCCGAACACCAGAACCACCGCCACGGCACCGCACTGGTGCAACACCTGATCCAGCAGGCCAGACAGCAAAACCTGCACACCCTGTTTCTGCTGACCACCACGGCAGAAAGGTACTTCCAGAAGTTCGGTTTTCAGCGCATCTTGCGCGCAGACCTCCCACCAGAAGTGCTGGCCTCCGAAGAACTGCAAGGGGCCTGCCCCCAGTCCGCCACCGTGATGCAACTGCAGCTCAGGGAAAATCTGGCTGCAGATTTGCTCAGGCAGGTGACCCGGCTGCATTACCAGCTTCAACAACGCGGCACCAGTGCGGGCAGCAGTGAAAGCCTCACCCGCTGCCACATCCTCTCAGAACTGGGGCGCTCCCAGAAAATGACCTTGCGGCAACTGGTGGACCGACTCAGGCTGGACAAAGCCTGGCTGTCGCGCAACGTGGAACACCTGCTGCAAGAAGGGGTCATTTGTAAAACCCCCCACCAGACAGACCGCAGGGCCAGCTGGATTGAACTCACCTCGAAGGGGCAGCAACAACTCGAACAACTGAACAGCACCCTGAATGCCCAGACCCGGCGCATCCTCTCGCACATTCCAGAACCAGAGCACCCCCACATCCAGAACGCATTGACGTTGCTTTACTCTGCCCTGCAAGCCGAATGGCAGGATCAGCCGGAAAGGACCCCATCATGACCTCAAATCCCCAGATCACCAGCCGTGTGGCCACCCTGCAAGACGCCCCCAGCATTGCTGAAATTTACAACCAGGGCATCGAAGACCGCACCTCCACCTTTGAAACCCGCCCCAGAAGCACCGCTGACATCGAAAAGTGGTTCGATGGGATGCATCCCATTGTGGTTCTGGAAGTGCAGGGTGAAATCAAAGCTTTTGCCTCCACCTCTGGGTACAGACCCAGAGACTGTTACGCAGGGATCGCAGAATTCAGCGTTTATGTGGACCGGGCCTCCAGAGGCCAGAAGCTCGGGGAGATCGCCATGCGCCACCTGATCCAGGAAAGCGAAAAAGCAGGCTTCTGGAAGCTGCTCTCGCGGGTGTTCCCGGAAAACCAGGCCAGTTTAAAGATGCTCTCCCGGATGGGCTTCCGTGAAGTTGGGACCTACCACAGGCACGGCCAGCTGGAAGGCATCTGGAAAGACGTGGTGATTGTGGAACGCCTGCTGGGAGCAGTCGCAAAAATTTAGATTTTTGAAGCTCTGGATTTTTGGAGCTCTGGAAAGCTGTTGCGCTGGTCATTTTTGGGTGGACCGAAAGAAGGCACAGTGGGCATCTTTCATGTCTTGTTTTCCCCACAGGCGTGGGGATGGACCGCCAGAAAACCTGAAAATCAAAATGTTGCAGGTGTGGCCTCAGAGGTGCGGGTATGGCAGTCTTTCTCCTGCTGCTCCCCCTGTCTCCCCCAATTGAAGCGCAGCTTGCAGTAGAAAACCCCGCTCCACAACACAATGGACACAAATCCCGGTCCATGCACCAGAACAGGAAAACCCGAAACATGCCCCTGCCCAACCCCCTGAACTTGCTTTTGCTTTCGCTGGCCCTGGGTGCTTCCGCTGCAGCCCACTCTGGAGCGCCCCTCAAAGACAGCCAGTTGCCCAGACCCAGCCAGCAATTCGGGTTGCCTTTTGCAGGTCCAGCTGGACCGGACACCTGGCTCCTCGGTCAGGTGTATGGCAACACCACCGGGGCATACCGGCAGCGCAACAGCACCTACCGGGCAGGGCAGGGGATCCACTTTGGGCTGGACATTTCGGCAGCGTGTGGCACCGCAGTGGTCGCCATTGGGGATGGGGTGGTGCAGGATGTGGATGGTCCACACGGCTCCCCGCCACACAACCTCATCATCAACCATGGGAATGGTCTGGCGAGTTTTTACGGTCATTTGCTGAAAAGGCCAGATTTGAAGGTGGGCCAGAAAGTCAAAAAAGGACAGGTGGTGGCGTTCAGCGGAGACAGCCAGTTCACCTGCCGCAGCGCTCCGCATTTGCATCTGGAGCTCCGGGACAGCAGCCACATGCGTTTCTTCAACCCCATTCCGTACATCAAAGCAGACTGGGACACCCTGTTTGTGCAGGGGGGCTTCTCCAGAGGTTTCCAGCGGGATCTGGAAAACGTGCGCAAATGGCAGCATCCAGAAGACCAGCCACAGGCGTTTCGCGGAGGGGCACTTTTAAACCGTTTTGCTTCAAGCTGGCCTCCAGATCAGGTGCAAAACACCCCGCAGCAGGGAAAATTCTCTGGCTACCAGCCTGTGAAGACCGACTGGCCCGTAAAAGAAACCCGCCTGACCACCGGAGGATGCTGTGTGCTGCCCATGTTCACCCCGGACAGCAGACAATTGATGTTCATTGACCGGCCCACGGTGCAAAATCCTGTGGGCTGGTATGTGGTGCAGCCCCAGCAGAAACCCCAGGCCATGCTTCCGCTGGGGTTTTACTCCCCGGACCTCAGGCATCAGATCCTGCCAGAAACCCCGGCTGGAACACGCATCAAGCGCCTGTCGGATGGCAAAATCCAGACGCTCCCTGCAGAGGTGGGCAACGTGATCTGGTCTCCGGAAGGCAGCCGTTACGTGTGGAACGAAAGCCAGGAATCGGGCAACTTCGATGAGCGCCAGACCCGCATCCGCATTGCAACTTTTGGGCAGGCACCCAGCACCCTGACCACCGTCTATGGAGGCGGAGCGCAGGGCTTTCTGGACCAGAACACCCTGCTCATCCTGGGAAAAACCAACCCCAATTCAGACAACCGCGTGCTGTATACCCTGGACCTGAAGACCCGAAAAACCCGCAAACTGGAAACCGCCCTGAACATCCGCGGCGTCACCATCGGCCCGAAAGGGAAATGGATTGCGTATTTTCTGGCTTTCAACCAGGACCGCAAAAACGGGCTTTTTGTGGTGAACCGGGAAGGCAAAAAACGGCAGGTTCCGGGGTTTGGGTCTTACCGCTGGCGCAGTGAAGAAACCCTCTTGCTGATCCCCCTGAAAGACACCCCCCAGAGCCACACCGTGCAAACCTGGAAGGTGGGGGCACCGCAACTGCAAACCCTGGTCAAACTGTCCGGAAAGATCAGTTACGACCAGTGGGTGGTTTCTCCAGATGGGCGAAATCTGGCGTATGTGAATGGCAAGGACCGCAACATTTATGGGCTCAGGTTGCCCTGAGGCCCAGATGGAGTTCAGGCGCTGTGGTGCCTTTTGCGCTTGTGTTTTTTGCGTCTGGCCTGCTGTTTCACATAAGGATCGTTTTTGTGACGCCACCACACGTTGATGCCTGCAGGCACCACCGCCCCCACGAACAGGGCACAAAGAATCAGCAACCATTCATTCTGGATCAGCATGTCCATCTGGAAGTTCCTCCGGTTTTTCCAGTTTCCATGCTGAAGCTGAAATTCACCTGTGGAGAGGTCACCTTGAAAGGCTGATGTGTAGGCAAAATCACTTTTGTGATGCAGCTCAGGTTTCCAGGTGGTGCCGTTCTTTCATCTGGTACATGCGTTCATCGGCCAGACGCAGCAGGTCTTCCAGACCAGAGCGTTCCTCTGGAAAGAAAGCCAGTCCCACACTCACATCTGCAGTGGGGAATCCTTCTTGCTGCACGCCTTGTATCAGGGTGCAAATCCGTCCATGCAGCACCTCGCTGCTGCTCAGGGAACTGTGGGAGAGGATCACGGCAAACTCGTCTCCTCCCAGCCGGTAGCAGCGGTCATGGGTGCGCATGTGGCTTTGCAATTCTTGGGCGAAACAGGCGATCAGGCGGTCTCCAGCTTCGTGCCCCATGCGGTCGTTGATGCCCTTGAGTCCATCCAGGTCCAGCATCATCAGGCCAAAAGCATGGTCGTGCCGCCTGGAGCGGGCATGTTCGGTTTTGAGGTCCAGCTCAAAGGCCCGCCGGTTGCCCAGTCCGGTCAGGGCGTCTTGCAGGGCGGCCTCTTCCATTTGCAGCAGGTGCTGCTGGCGTTCCATGGCCACCCCCACCGTGACCCGTGCGGCTTCAAACAGCTCTTTCTCCCACTGCTGCCAGCCTCTGTTGTCTCCCACTTTGCTGGCGATCAGCACGATGGTGTCTCCTGTTGCCGGGTTGGTGAGGGGCACCAGGGCCACCGAGGACAGCTTGACCTGCAGGTAGGTCTCACTGGCCCGTGGGCTGGAGGGATAATCGTCGATGTACACCGCGTGTCCCGCTTCAATGGCCAGCCAGGTCATGCCCACCCCGCGTTGCACGTCGGGCAGATGCGTCTGTTGCAGCACCCCTGTGGCGTGCTGGCTGTGCCAGATGTGGTGCAGTCTGGCGGTGTCTCCGTCCTGCACACCCATGCCCAGCCAGTCCAGACTCAGTGCGTCCTTGAATTTCAGCAGCACCTTTCTGGCCACCTCTTCTGCAGTGCCAGGCTCCTGCGAGAGGTGGGCCACTTCCAGCAGAATCTGGTTGACTCTGGCCAGCCGTTTCAGTTCCTGCTTTTGCTGGCGCTCCTCGGTGATGTCCTGCGCGGTGTTGAGGCCCAGCATGATGTTGCCTGCTGCATTGCGCACGGGCAGGGCACGGTTGAGGAACCAGCGGCCCTGAAACTCCACTTCCAGCACAGCAGCTTTCCCGGAGAGGGCCCGACGGTAATGGGCTTCCAGTTCACGGGCAAAGTCTGGCTCCCACAGCTCAAAGATGGTTTTGCCTTCCAGTTCCTGTGCGCTGAGACCCAGGTCACGGATGGCTTCTCCATCAATCAACTGGTAACGCAAATCTGCATCAAAGAGTTGCACCGTACCATTCGGGTAATTCTCGGCGATGCTGCGGTACTTCTGTTCGCTTTCCCTGAGGGCGCTTTGCAGTTCGGTGCGGGAGAGGGCCACAGCGACAGTGGCTGCTGCCCGGCGCATCAATTTCTTCTCTGCGTCCTGCCAGGGCAGGGTGGCCGGGCGGGTGAAGTTGAGGGAGGCCACCACCCGTCCCTGGGTGTCTTTGACGGGTTCCAGGGCCACCGCAATGGGCGGTCCATCGATGGGTCTGGCGTGTGGGTGCTGGCTGTAATCATTTAAATACAGGGCTTCCCCGCTGTTCACCACCTGCAAAATGAGCGGGAGCCTGGAAAGAGGGCTGCTGGAACGGCCTTCCATGCGCCTGCGGGTGTCTTCCCGCAAATTGCCCCACACCCCCCACAGCTCAGCCTGGTCATCCACCACGCGCATGGCCAGGATCTGTTCGGCCTGCAAGAGGGGTCCCATCTGCTCCAGGGCGCGTTCGGCCACGGTGAGGGGATCCGAAACCGACTGCAACAGATCGGAGAGCGAGGCATGAAATTCTGCCCGTGCAGCCAGGGCCTCCAGTTCGCGGGTTTTGTCTTCCAGTTCCTGCTGGTGGGCCTGCACCTGCTCGTTTGCTTTCAGCAACTGGGCCACCCTGGGGATCAGGGGAGGCAGGGCCACAGCGGTGGCCACACTCACAACGGCGGTGAGCGCCCGCACATAGGTGTCCAGGTAATACATGGGGGTGAAACGCACCAGCACATGCATCAGGTGCGTGAAGCCGCAAGCCACAATGAACAGCCCGAAAGAAAGCAACACCCAGTCAAACGGCAGGTGGCAGCGGTTTTTGTGCACCAGGATGGCCAGGATCGAGGCAATCACAGCGTAAGCAATCCCAATCAGCACATCAGATCCGACATGCAGCGCCACCAGACTCTGGGGCCAGTCGTCATGGTGGTCCACCTCAAAACCTCTGGTGCTCAGCAGGTTTTGAAACACATCAGGCCACAAGAGGGGAAGTGCCAGACCAGCCAGCAGCAACAGGGTCAGCCTCATGAAAGGGGTGGAAACACGGGGTAAAAACATGTGGGCACCTCACGTGACCCCGCTGGGTCACCAGAACCTCTCTGCAACACAACGTACAGAACATCCCATTGTTGCAGCAGGCCCCTCACAGGTTTCTGAAGGAGAAGTGTAAAAATGTTCTTGCAACTGTGGGCCCTCCCTGTTTCTGGTCTGTAGCGCAGCATGCAAAATGTGCCTGGACAGCTTCTGTGCCTTTCAGGCAACAACTTAATGAAGGGCCCAGGCCACAAAAAAACATAAAGCTGTTTGATTTGCAAAGTTACAATGCCTTGACTGAACCGACCACCCCTGTCCTTTTGCCGGGAACCCTCACCCACAATCCAATCATCCCTTCAAAGGACACCAGACCATGTCAAAACCCCTGTTCAAAGTGCTGTCTGTTTCATTTTTGTTCGTCCTCTCCACTGCCCTGGCCACCAAACAGGACTGCTACGATGCCTTCGATGCGGATGATTTCGCCACTGCTGCTGTGGAATGCGCCGCACCGGCCAAAGCCGGGGACGCCTACTCCCAGTTCGCCATGGGATACATGACCGATTCCGGTCAGGGCTTCAAGGAAAACAACGATTACGCCATGACCTGGTATGCGCTGGCTGCAGAGCAGGGACAGGCCGATGCCATGAACAACCTCGGAGACATGTATTACCAGGCAGATGGTGTGAAAAAAGACACGGCCGAGGCTTTCTTCTGGTACAGCGAGGCTGCCAAACGGGGCCAGAAGTTCGGCCAGGCTGCCCTGGGCATCATGTACTACCGTGGCGATGGGGTGGCCCAGAGCGGCAAAAATGCTGCTTACTGGTTCAAGCTGGCCGCAGATCAGGGTGTGGCTTACGCCCAGTACTACCTGGGCACCATGTACCGCGATGGTGCGGGGGTTGCTGTTGACCTGGACCTGGCTTTTGCCTACCTGCAGGAATCGGCCAAAAATGGCTATGAAGATGCCAAAAAAGCCCTGATCAACTGGTAAAAGCTTGAGGGTTCACCCGGAGCGGGCTGCCTGGAAAGGCAGCCTTTTGTTGTGGAAGTCTGTTTTCCGTCCTGTTTGATGTTTTCTCTTCAGCCATCACTCCAGATGCAAAATCCCCTGGTGGGCCAGATCCAGCCCCCATCCACCATCCTGATTGACCATTGCCACGCAGGTGATGCTGTCTCCATACCGGTCCGGGCAGTGCAGGGCACCAATGGAGTACCCCGGTCCGCCCCCCCCATGCCCCATGAATTCATGGTTCAAAGCGTCCAGCATCAGGCCCAGGCCATAACCTGGCACCGTGAAGATCGGGTGGTGGTCTGCCACAACAACACCTTCCATCAGTTCACCCATTTCCTGGGGTTTCAGGATTCCAGGGGTGAAAAGGCTGTCCAGCAAAAGGGCCAATTCTGATGCCGTGGAAGCCACCAGACCATGGGCCACCCAGCCAGGATGGTACATGGAGCGCACATCCTGCCACTCCTGACCCCAGACTTTGCTGAACCCCGGTGTGAGGTGCAGCAAATCTGCCTGCGTTTCAATCACCCGGGTGTGCTGCAACTTCAGGGGTGCAAACAAAAGCCTGTGCAGCAGATCTTTGAGGGTTTCTCCGGTCAGGTGCTTTAGCAGCATTTTGAGCAGCAGGTACCCGATGTTGGAGTATGAAAACTGGCCCTGAGGCTGCAAACCCTGTTGAGTGGCCACGTCTAAATATGCTTCAGCAGTCCAGGGCTGAGCTGGGTGCTTTTGAAGGGCTGCTTTGTAGGCCTGGGTGGGGCCATAATCTGGCAGGCCACTGGTGTGGGTCAGCAACTGGCGCAGGGTGAGGGGTTCAGAGAAGGGGAGACCAGGAAGGTGCTGTTGGATGGGGTCTTCCAGCTCAAAGGCATGTTCTCTTCTGAGCAGCAGAACAGCAACCGCAATCAGGGTTTTGGTGACGCTGTAAATGGGAAAAACAGCATCTGGGGTCAGGGGCTGGCTTCCAGCACGACCTGCAGTGCCCACAGCAGCAACCACTTCTGGCACACCATTGCGCAGCACAGCAATTGAAACCCCGGGGAGACCTTCTCTGTTGCGAAAATCCTCCAGCAGGCGCAGGGAATGGCTGTGGTCAGGCATGGGTCAGTTTAACCTTTGTCAGGGTTTGCCTCTCAATACAGGAACCTGACATGGGCAGGCAGAGAGGTGCTGGCGGTGACATCGGCCTCCAGGTTTCCCTGGTATTCCACCTTCACGATGTTCCAGCCTTTCACCAGTTGCATGTTGTTGTGCTGCACGTAGGGACCAAACAGGGTGGAGCAGTGCTGGGTGCCCCCCAGATGCACAGAACGGTCACTGTAGACCAGATGGAAGCGTTGACTGGTGTCATTGACGCCGGACGACCCCCAGATCTGCAAGATGCGTCTGGTGTCGTCTCCGTCCTGTTTGACCAGCAAAGTTCCATGCATCAGGTGGGCTTGCGGATCACTGGGAATGACTTTGAACTCACAGCCAGGCAACAGTGTGAAGGCTGCTTCAAAGAGCAGGCTGGAATCCAGTTGGGGCAACTGGAGGGTGAATTCCCCATGGGTGTTGATGGTGGTGTTGGTGGGGTAGGCCTCTCCATGCGTCTGGGACAGGATCACAAAACCGGTTTTGCCTTCTGTCCATTTCTCCACGGTGCGGGTGCCCAGGGTTTTGAGGGGGCTTTGAGGGATCTGGAGGGTCTGGCATCCTGCCAGCACCATCAGGGAAAAGCAAGAAATCAGCATTCGGGTGGGTGGCATGAAAACCATTTTAGAGCCTTTAACAGAGGAATAAGAGGTTGTTTCCTGGGTTAATGTTGTTTGGAACAGAAGGATTCAAAAGAATCCTTCTGTTCCACTGATCAACGCAGCAGTTGAGGTCTGAAGCCAGGGCAAAGATCAACAAAAAAGGTCACTGCTCAGCACCGGAAATGGATACTGAGCAGTGATCATGGTCGTTTTTCTGCCTTCAAAGAAAAACTGCTTTTGATCTTCATGTCTGCCTTCTTTCCAGAAACGTAACAGACCCCCGTTTCATGGCTGACAAAGCCTGGAAGGCTGACTTCTGATCTGACCACCGCCTTCCATCTCCGTTCTTTGCTCAGGTAAACCACTTTCAGGTCGTGAACAGCAATGTCACCATTGTGCTGGTACGACAGGGCAATGGCACAAAGTTTGGCAACATCATCCGCACTTAAACCGTTGATGTCGTTAGGCTGCTGGAAAGATTGCGCAGTCACCACACAGCACAGCATGAACATCAGAAACACATTCAAGCTTTTTTTCATGTCTGGTTGCAGTGTAAGCATCCAGCATGAGAAATTCTGGTCATTGCTCAGCACGAGGATTCCCCTGCTGAGCAATGACCAGAAAAGACCGGAGAATCCGGTCTTCTGAATGGAAAGGCTCAGGATTTGGTGCGTTCTTTTCCGACAGCAGTCAAATCTTTCACGCTGTGACGGGGCACCAGTTGTGTCTGGATCACGCTCTGGCTCACGTCGGTGTGGGGGTCGGAGAGGCGTTCCAGCAGGTGGGTCACGCCCCGTTTGCCCAGCAGGCCAAAATTCTGCTTGATGGTGGTCAGCGGCGGGTCAAAGAAAGCCGCTTCGGGGATGTCGTCAAAGCCCACAATGGAGATGTCCTCGGGAACCCTCAAACCCGCGTCTTTGAAAGCACGAATGGCTCCGAGGGCCATCTGGTCGTTGGCGGCAATCATGGCGGTGAAATCAAAGTTTTTCTTTAAAAGTTTCTGGGTGGCCAGGAAGCCCCCTTCGGCGCTCCAGTCGGCTTCCACAATCAGATCGGCCACGAGACCATCGTGCTGCATTTCCTGCTGGAAGCCTTCCAGACGGCCTCTGGCGTCGCTCCAGTGCAGTGGCCCAGAAAGGAAAGCAATTTTCTGGTGGCCCCGGTCCAGCACGTGGCGGGTGATTTTGCGGGCACCCGAGACCTGATCGATCATCACGGTGGGCAAATCAATGCCCCAGGGTGCGTCGATCAGCACGTAAGGCACGCTGGGCAGCAAGTCCTTGATGTCTCCCAGTTTGATGATCAGGGGGGTGATCAGGATGATGCCTTCCACCTGCTGGTTCATCAGGTGGTCAATGGCGTCGCTGATCTGCTCGCGGGTCAGCTCGGTGATGTTGGTGATGATCACATGGTAATTGGCATCCCGCGCTGCAAGTTCGATGCCGTAAACCATCTGGGAGGGGCCGTATTGTGATGACCCACAACTGACCACCCCGATGGTGGAGGTCTTGCGGGTGACCAGGCTGCGGGCGGTGAGGTTGGGGCGGTAATCAAGTTCCTGAATGGCTTCCAGCACTTTTTTGCGGGTGTGTTCGGAAACGCTGGGGTGTTTGTTGAGGACCCTGGAGACGGTCTGGTGGGACACGCCAGCGCGTTTTGCCACATCGGTGATGACAGCAGGTTTGTGAGGTTGGGTGCTCATGTTTGCTCCTGAAACCGACACTCGGGTGGTGCAGTGCAGGTTGCGGCCCACGGTGAGGTTGTGATCTTTAAGTGAGCGGTAACATCACTTTACAGAATAAAGCTGGAATGCGTCAAGGTTGCTCACAAGTTCTGCCACATCCTGAGCGGAATCTGTTTAGACCTCTGGCGGGCTTTCAGAGCGGTTTTGAAATCGGATGGTTCTTTTGCTGGATGCAACAGGGCTTTTTGAAGGCTTCATCCTGCAGGGCCAGTGCAAAGGATTGTGAGCGCACCCATCATGGCAACACCCCCGCAGGGCTGAAGCAGGTGAAGAAAGGCTCTGAAGGCAGGGATTGATCCAGGTACACAAATACATCGTTTTTCCGCTGCACAAAGGCTTTCTGTCTGGGGCTTGAGTGATTTTGAGGGGTTTTTTCAAGGGACACAAAGGGTGGTTGACAAGCCTTTGGAAAAGGTGCTAGTCTGTGATCGTTCACAGAAGGAAACCACAATCAATGTGATCGCTAACACACCGAGGACCACAGGCGGTTCCCACATTCACATTCCAGGCCTGAGTTGCCCGTGTTTTGGTGTTGCACCCCAAGGAGAGAGTCATGAAAAGAAGCATCATTGTCCTGAGCTGCCTGCTGAGCGCCACCGCCTTCGCCGTAGACAACACCTACAGCGGCCCCAAAGTTGAACTCACCTTCATTCACGGTTACACCGCCTCCGACCGCATCGACATGGAAAACCTGGTGAAGAAATTCAACGAAAGCCACCCCAATGTGGTGGTCAAAGCCAGTGCCGTGGCCTGGGGCACCACCTACCAGCAAATTGGCCCCCTGGTTGCCGCAGGCAAAGCCCCCGATGTGCTCGCCATGACCGAAAACGTCATCAACAACTTCGTTGCCAAAAATGCCGTTGCCGAAATCACCGCAGCAGACATCAAGAAACTGGGCATCAAATCCAGCAACTACTACAAGAACCTCTGGCAGGGCGGCCTCTACAAAGGCAAGGTCTTCGGGATTCCCTTCAGCCAGGTGTCCGTGGTGATGTTCTACAACCAGAACCTGCTGGACAAATACGGCATCAAAAAGATCCCCAAAACCATGAAAGAGTTCCTGGCCGCAGCCCAGAAATGCACCGTGGACCAGGGCGGCAAGCACCCCGGAGAAGCCGGATTCGATCAGGCCAAACTGGCCACCTACGGCTGGGGTGTGTCCCACAACGCAGCAGGAGCCCTCTTCACCGCTTATGGTGCGATCCGCAGCTTCGGTGCCAACACCGTGGACAAGGACTTCAACC
Source organism: Deinococcus roseus (assembly GCF_014646895.1). Classification (NCBI taxonomy): domain Bacteria; kingdom Thermotogati; phylum Deinococcota; class Deinococci; order Deinococcales; family Deinococcaceae; genus Deinococcus; species Deinococcus roseus. The sequence goes on along the minus strand of NZ_BMOD01000027.1, from coordinate 20,404 downwards.
CCGACTTCAACAGCCCTGAAGCCGTGAAAGCCATCCAGACCTACGTGGATTTCGTCAACAAGAGCCAGGTTTCCCCCGCCAAACTCACCGACGACACCGCCATTGCAGACTTCCGTGGAGGCAAGAGCTGCTTCAACACCAACGGGGCCTGGATGTACAACTTCTACAGTGACGCCAAGAACATCAAACTGGGCGTGGCCTTCCCACCCGCACTGGGCAGCAAACCCGCCGCCTGGGGCGCACACACCCACCTGGTGCTGCCCCGCCAGAAAGACAGCTACGATGCCAACAAGCGTCAGGCGGCCCTGGAATTCATCCGCTTCATGACCGAAAAAGAGCAGATGCTGGCCTTCACCGAATCTGGAGCGCTCCCCACCCAGCCTGCCGTGGCCAACGATCCCCGTTACGCCAAGAACCCTTTTGCCCCCATCAAGAACAACCTGAAAAACATCTACATCCCCACCGGCTGGCCCTGGGTGGACCAGGTGCAGAACGCCATGTTCCTGGCCGTCGAAAACGCCATCCTGGGCAAGAAATCCGTGCAGGACGCCCTCAATGACGGTGTGAAAGAAGCACAGAAGAACGTGGACGAAGCCCGCCAGAGTCTGGGCCTCTAAGACACCAGCCAGATGGCCGTCCCCGGGAGACAACCATCCCCGGGGACCACAGCCTGAAGGAGGAGAGAGATGCTGAAAACCGCCACCAAACCCACCGTGCCCAGACGCAGTATTTTTGCCCTGAACGAATCCAACCCCCTGGTGCCCTACCTGTACCTGCTGCCCCATGCCATTCTGTTTTTTGTGTTCTTCGTGTTTCCCATTGCCTACGGGGTGTGGATCAGCGTGCACCGCTGGGACCCCCTCAACACCATCACTCCTTTTGTGGGGTTGCAGTTTTACACCAACCTTTTTGACATCGACAAAATTCAGGCGCAATTTTTCTGGAAAAGCGTGGTCAACACCAGCATCTTCGTGGTGCTCAGCGTGCCCGCCCTGGTGGTGGTGGCCCTGGTGCTGGCTGTGCAACTGCAGAAACCCATTTTGTTCAGAGGGTTTTTCCGCACGGTGTTTTTCTCTCCCGGCATCCTTTCGGTGTCGGTGGTGGCGATCTTGTGGCGCTGGGTCTTTGACAACGGCAACGGCCTGATCAACGTGGTCCGGCGTGACGTGTTCAATTTGCCGATCATCAACTACATGACCGACGAGAACATCATCTGGCTGCCCATTGTGATTGCCACCGTCTGGTGGACGGTGGGCTTCAACATGAACCTCTACCTCGCAGCGATGAGCGGCATCTCCCAGAGCTACTACGAAGCAGCCGAACTGGACGGGGCCAACGGATTTCAGAAGTTCTGGCACATCACCCTGCCCCTGCTGCAACCCACCACCCTCTTTGTGGCGGTCACCACCGTGCTGGCCTCTTTCAATCTGTACGGCCAGAGTGTCCTGATGACCAACGGAGGCCCAAGCCGCATGACCCAGTCGGTGATCCACTACATCACCGAAGAGGGCTTTTCCAACAACCAGTTTTCCTCGGCCACCGCGATGTCTTTTGTGTTCGGTCTGATCATGCTGGTCTTCACGGCCATCCAGTTTCGCATGATGGCCAAAGACGTGACCCGCAGCAGGGAGAAATGACATGACTGTACAGGCCCCCAAAGCAGCACCCCGTTTCAAAATGCCAAAAGAAACCCTGCGTTTCGTCCTGCTGTGCATCCAGGCCCTGATCTTCATTGCCCCGCTGTACTGGATGCTCATCACAGCCTTCAAAACCGACGGTGACGCCATCGCCCAGCCCGTGCAGTGGTTCCCCAAAAACCCCACCCTGGAAAACTTTGACATCATCCTCAACACCCCCGATGCCAACATCCTGCGCTGGGCCTGGAACTCGGTTTTCACCTCGGTGGCCTACACTGCAGCCCACCTGCTGGTGGCCTGCCTGACCGCCTACCCCTTCGCCCGCATGCAGTTCAAAGGCAAAGAACAATGGTTCTGGTTCATCCTGGCCTCCATGATGGTGCCTGGCATCGTGATCCTCATTCCCAGTTACATCATGATGATCCAGTTCAACTGGATCGACTCTTACCACGTGATGATCTGGCCTGGCGTGGCCAACGTCTTCGGGGTGTTCATGATGCGGCAGTTCTTCTCCTCGATTCCCCTGGAACTCGAAGAAGCTGCGCGTCTGGACGGAGCCAACAGCCTCATCATCTTCTTCAGAATCATCTTGCCCCTTTCGGTTCCTGCGCTGGTCACGCTGGGCGTGTTCTCCTTCCTGGGGGCCTGGAACAACTACCTGTGGCCCCAGTTCATGGTGCACGGCGACATGCTGACCCTGCCCGTGGGCATCGGCAACTTCACCATGCGCTACGGCATCGAGTACGGAAAACTGATGGCCGGAGCCACCCTGACTGCCATTCCCGTCTTGATCGTGTACGTGTTTGCCCAGAAGTACATCGAGCAGGGCATGACGCTGACGGGGCTGAAAGAGTGAGGGCTTGACGGCCTGATGACCCGCCGAGGGCACAGGGCCGAGGGCATTTCAAAGCTTGAGCTTTAGCCTATGGTTCTTGACAACCCGCTGTAGTGAAAGCACCTTACGCTCTCGGCTCTCGGCTCTCGGCTCTCGGCTCTCGGCAACCCCCACCCAGACTCCCATTTTGAAAGGTTCCCACAAATGAAGACTGCCACCATTTACCTCGACACCAGAAGAACCATCAGTGACATCAGCCCCTACATTTTTGGTGGATTTGCCGAACACATGGGCCGCTGCGTTTACGAAGGCATTTACGATCCCAAAAGCCCCCTTTCCGATGAGAACGGCATCCGCAGAGACGTGATGGAAGCCCTGAAAGAGCTGAATTTCCGTTCGATCCGTTACCCGGGTGGGAATTTTGTGTCCGGGTACAACTGGGAAGACGGGATTGGACCCCGCGAGAACCGTCCAGTCAAACGGGATCTGGCGTGGCGCAGCATCGAAACCAACCAGTTTGGCACGGATGAATTCATGAAGGTCTGCTCTGAACTGGGGACCGAACCCATGATGGCCGTGAACCTGGGGACCGGCAGCATTCAGGACGCTGCCAACATCGTGGAGTACTGCAACCTGGAAGCGGGCACCAAATACAGCGACCTGCGCATCCAGAACGGCTCGGAGCAGCCTTACGGGGTCAAGTTCTGGTGCCTGGGCAACGAGATGGACGGCCCCTGGCAGGTGGGTCAGCTTTCTGCTGAAGATTACAGCAAGAAAGCCGTGCAGGCCGCCAAAGCCATGAAACTGATCGACCCTTCCATTCAATTGATCGCCTGTGGATCCAGCAGCAGCGAGATGAACAGCTACCCCGACTGGGACCGTGTGGTGCTGGAAGAAACCTGGGACCAGATCGATTACCTCTCCATGCACTACTACGCCTACAACCGCGACGATGACACCGGAAGTTACCTGGGTTACACCAGACTTTTCGAGCAGCACCTGAACACCATTGCTGCCACCATCCAGTACGTGAAGGCCAAAAAGCGCAGCAAGAAAGATGTGTTCATCTCCTGGGACGAGTGGAACGTCTGGTACCGCGAAATGAACGGCAACGGCGACTGGCAGCAGGCCCCCCACATCCTGGAGGAGGTCTACAACCTGGAAGACGCCCTGGTGGTGGCCCAGTGGATGAACGTCTTTTTAAAGCACGCCGATGTGCTGAAAATGGCTTCTCTGGCGCAGGTGGTCAATGTGATCGCTCCGATCATGACCCGCACGGACGGCATGTTCAAGCAGACCATCTACTATCCTTTCCTGGCTTTTTCAAAGCATGCCTCTGGTCAGGCGCTCAGTCTGAACGTGCTGTCTGACACCTACGAAACCAGAAAACATGGTGCGGTGGATGTGCTGGACGCCAGTGCCAGCTTTGACCCTGAAAAGCACGAAGGCACAGTGTTTCTGGTGAACCGCAATCAGAACAGTGAAACCACCACCGAAATCGTGTTCCAGAGCGAAGCCCCCAGAAGCGTGAAAGTGGCTTACCAGCTGTCTGGAACGGACCCCAAAGCCCAAAACTCCTTCGAGGACCCCGAAAACCTTGTGATGCACACCATTGCTGCCCCTGAAGTGAAGGACGGCAAACTGGTGCTCAGCCTGCCTGCACTGTCCTTCACGGCAGTGGTGCTGGAATTTTAAAGGAGTGTGGCATGACCTTCTGGAAAAAACCCCTGAAAAACCTCGCCCTGCTGGGCACCCTGCTTTTGGGAGGACATGGAATGACACAGGGAACAACACAGGGACTGACAGGCGATCTGGGCGCACACGACCCAGGAATCTTCAAAGACGGCGATACCTATTATGTGTTCTCCACGGGAGACCCGATGTACGCTGGGGGCAACATTCAGGTTCGGGCCTCAAAAGACCTCAAGGACTGGCAAAAACTCGGTTCGGTGCTGGATGAGCAGCCCGACTGGATCATGCCCGAGCTTTTCGTGGTGCCCAATTTGTGGGCCCCCGAAGTCTACAAAAAAGACGGCGTGTATTACCTGTACTACGCAGCCAGCCACTTTGGCACCAACGAGAGCGCCATAGGACTCCTGACCAACACCACCCTGGACCCCAAAAATCCCAATTACAAATGGCAGGACAGAGGCATGGTGCTTAGAAGCATGGCAGGCATGGACAACTGGAACGCCATTGACCCTGCCCGTCTGGACACCCCGGACGGACGCTCCTGGCTGGCCTTTGGATCTTTCTGGGACGGCATCAAAATGCGTGAACTGGACCCCAGCACGGGCCTTTTGCTGAACAGCAACCCAGAGATTTACAAGCTTGCCTCCAGAGGCGGCGGAGCCATCGAAGCGCCTGCCCTGCTGGAACGGGACGGGTATTACTACCTGTTCGTGTCTTTTGACCGCTGCTGCGCGGGACTGGACAGCACCTACAAGATGATGGTGGGCCGCTCCAGGACCATTACCGGACCTTACCTGGACAGAAACGGCAAGGACATGGCAGAAGGTGGCGGAAGCTTGCTGCTGGAAACCACCGGGCGTTTTGTCGGTCCTGGTGGGCAATCTGTTTACAAAGACGGAGACCGTTACCTGCTGGCCCACCACTTCTACGATGGTGACCTGATGGGCAGCATCACCCTGCAAGTCACGGAACTGCAGTGGGACAGAGACGGCTGGCCCTCCGTGAACCCCGGAGACTACGAGGCCTCCCAATGACCTCGCCCATCACCCAGGCTGCTTACCTGACTGCGAAGGAAACCTTCGAGGTCGGTCCTTCCCCAGAACTTCAGGCTTTAAAAGCGGGAGAAGTGCGGATTCGGGTGCTGAGTGTGGGGGTGTGCGGCAGTGACATCCACATGTACCAGGATTACCGCATTGGAGACACCAGCATCAAAACCCCCCTGATTCTGGGCCACGAATTCTGCGGTGAAATCACCGAAGTGGCCCCAGAAGCCAGAGGGGGAGACCACCAGATTCTGCGTGTTGGGGACCGCGTTGCCGTGGAACCCCACGTGGCCTGCGGTCACTGCAGACAGTGCGAGGAGGGGCACCCCAACCTGTGCCCCCACCACACTTTTTTAGGGGTGTATCCGCACCACGGAGCTTTGCAGGACAGCATGACGGTCCCGGCAAAGAACTGCTTCATTCTTCCTGATGAGGTCAGCAACGATGCCGGAGCTTTGCTGGAGGCTCTGGGTGTGTCCCTGCATGCTGTGCGTCTGGGACAGGTGGATGTGGGGGACCGGGTGGCCGTGATCGGTGCTGGCCCCATTGGACTTTTGCTGACCAAACTGCTGGCCCTTTCTGGCGTGACCCAATTGACGGTGATTGAACCCCTGGCGTGGCGCAGAAAAGCCGCTGAGCAGTGGGGCGCAACCGACACCCATGAAGCCTCCTACACCATGGGAGGCGATTACGACGTGGTTTTTGAAGCCGCATGGGCAGGCCCCGCCGTGCAACTGGGTGCAGAACTGTGCAGACCCGGAGCCCGTCTGGTGCTGGTGGGCATCCCCGGAGATGACCGGTGCGAGGTGCAACACGCCCTGGCCCGCAGAAAAGGCCTGACCCTGGTGTTCGCCCGCCGCATGAAGCACACCTATCCTGCCTGCATCCGTCTGGTGCAGACCGGACAGATCAGACTCGAAGAGATCGTGTCCCACATTTACCCTTTAAGTGAGGTGCAGGAGGCGTTCAGAACCCATGCAGAACTGCTGCCAGAGGTGCTGAAAGTGGTGGTGCGGGTGGGCGCTCCCACAGAGAACGCCTGAGCAAAACCTCTCTGCATCAGGTTTGAGCAGCAGGACACCCACCAACCCAACCGTTTCACATCCCGTGTGAAAGACAGAAGCAAGAACATCTTGTGCTCGGGGTTGAAGGTCAGCAGACCTGCCCCATCCCACAAGAAACATCCCCCAAGAAACATCCTGCTGCAGCCTGACCTGCACTGGCCCTGAATTGTGCCCATGAACCTGTACTGATGGGCTTTTCACAAGAAAACCACAAAAACATTCCCAACCCAACAACCCAACGACCAGACCAGCAGCCGACTGCACACGCTTTCGGCCTCTGGCTCCTGGCATGCCTGGAGGTTTTATGAAACACACCCTGCCCATCATTGCTGCCCTCTCTCTGGTGTCCTGTGCCAACGCGCCTGTGCCAGTCACTCCCCCGGCCCCTGAGAAATCCCTGCTGAACATGTCCGGGGAACTCGGGGCGCATGATCCCACCCTGATCAAAGCTGGAGACACCTACTGTGCTTTCTCCACCGGCCTTGGCCGCGAAAACACCAACCCTGGTGGCATTCTGGTGCACGTGTCTCAGGGAGATGCTTCCGGTCCCTGGGTCACCATCGGAGAAATTCCTGCCCCAGAAATCACCAAAGCCTTTAAGACCGGGAACGTGTGGGCTCCAGATGTGGTCTACGACGCTGCCTCCAAAAAATACTTCCTGTACTACGCTGTTTCCGAGTTTGGGACCAACAATTCCGCCATTGGGGTGACCAGCAGCACAGACCCCTGCAAAACCAGCACCTGGACGGATGAAGGGGTGGTGCTCACCTCCAAAGCGGGAGTGCAGGATTACAACGCCATTGACCCGGATGTGTCCATTGTGGATGGCAAGTGGTACCTGTCCTTCGGTTCTTTTGCCAGCGGTCTGAAAATCACCGAACTGAAGGACTTCAAGACCCCCCAGGGTGACATCGTGACCCTTGCGAACCGGCCCAAAACGGAATGGAACCCTCTGGAAGCGCCTGCAATTCTGAAAAAAGACGGGTATTTCTACCTGTTCATGTCCTGGGATTTCTGCTGTCAGGGTCTGAACAGCACCTACAAAATTGCATTGGGCCGCAGCAAAGACATCAAAGGCCCTTACCTGGACCAGAAGGGTCTGGACCTGAAAGATGGAGGGGGAACCATCCTCCTCAACACTTACCTGAGCCAGAAAGCCCCCGGAGGTCAGGACGTGTTCACTGAAGGAGACAGCAGTTACATGGTTTACCACCATTACGACAGCAGTTACTTCGGGAACCCCAGAATGCAGGTGCGCAAGATCTCCTGGAAGAACGGCTGGCCGCATTTTGAGGAAAGAGGCACAGGGGATGACCTGAAAGTCGGGGAAACCTACACCCTCAAAAACCACGTCAACAACCTGTGCCTGGATGTCAAAGACGGCGGGACCACCCCTGGCACCGACGTGATCCAGTGGACCTGCAGCGGCAAAGCCCAGCAACAGTGGAAGCTGGAAAGCGTCAAGGAAGGCTACTTCCGTCTGCGCAGCATGGTCGGCAACAAAGATTTGTGCCTCGATTTGCAAGGCGGCAATGCTGCCCCCGGAACCAACATCGACGTGTGGACCTGCAATGACCTTTTCGCACAGAACTGGTTTGCAGACGACATGGGTCTTGGTTACGTGCGCCTGGTCGGGGAGAAAACCTTCCTGGCCGTGGACAGCGTGTTCGCTGGCGGCAACCCTGGAACGGACGTGCGCACCTGGGTGCCCAACAACCACCCTGCGCAGAACTGGAAATTTGTTGTTGTGAAGTAAGGCTTGCCGAGAGCCGAGGGCCGAGGGCAAAAAGCCATCAGCGGTCAGCCGTCAGCGATCAGCGATCAGCATTTGACACAAAGTTTTGGCTAAAGCACCTTACGCTCTCGGCTCTCGGCTCTGTCTTGGCCCTGACTACGCGCCTCCGGGACGGCCCGGTCGGCGCTGGGCCGCCGGCTCTCGGCTCTCGGTCTCGGCCTACATTCCCAGAAAGACCCACACCATGACCCCATCCATGAACACCACCCACCTGAAAATCACCACCCCCATCGGCCTGATTTCCCCCCGTTTTTACGGACACTTCGCAGAACACCTCGCCCGCTGTTGTTACGACGGGTTGTGGGTTGGCCCCCAGTCCCAGATTCCCAACACCAGAGGCTGGAGGAGTGACCTGATTTCTGCGTTGCAGCAGATGCCGGTTCCCATGATCCGCTGGCCTGGAGGGTGTTACGCAGACCACTACCACTGGCGGGATGGGATCGGGCAGCGCACCCCCAGACTGGGGATTTCCTGCGGCACCCGCGTGACCGACACCAACGAACTGGGCACCCATGAATTCATGGACCTCTGTGATTTGCTGCAGTCTGAGGCTTACCTGGCCGGAAACATGGCTTCTGGCAGCGTGCAGGAGATGTGCGACTGGCTGGAGTACACCAGCGGAAGTGCAGACACCACCGTCACCCGTGAACGCCAGAAGAACGGCAGAAAAGACCCCTGGGACGTGAAACTCTGGGGGGTGGGCAACGAGAGCTGGGACTGCGGCGGGCGTTACGATGCAAAAACCTACGCTGCGGAATTCAAACGTTACGGCGTGATGATGAAGCACGTGGATCCTGCTGTGGAACTGGTGGCCGTGGGGAACGATGAGGTTGCGGCGGCCCGTGCAGACCACATGGAGACCTTCTGGAACGAGATCTTCATGGAGCACATCCAGGACCACATCGATTTGATTGATCACCTGTCTGTTCACACATACTGGATTGATGGGGGTGCAGAAACGGGCTTCTCGGAAGAAAACTATTACACCCTGCTCTCGGAGGCAGACACCACCGAGGAAGCCATTGTGCGGGCCAAACGCACCATCGACAGATACGCCAGAGGCCGCAAGAACATCAAGGTCGCCATGGACGAGTATGGCGTCTGGCACCCTGAAACCCGTCCCTGGGGTCCCGGTCCTCACGATGACAGCCGCCCCAACAACTTCGAGCAGGCCAACACCCTCAGGGATGCACTTTCTGTGGGCATTGCGCTGGAAGGGTTCCACAGGCAGGCCAACATCCTGGGTCTGGCCAACCTCGCCCAGATCGTCAACGTTCTGCAGAGCGTGGCCATGACCGAGGGGGAGAAGATGTTCCTGACCCCCACCTACCACGCCCTCAAGCTGCACGAGCACCACATCGGGGCCACCAGTTGCCGGGTAGAGGTGCAAACGGACCGGGTGTTCAAAATGCCCCGCATCACCGCAACGGCCAGCCAGAAAGACGGGAAGACCACCGTTACGGTGATCAACCGCCACATCAGCGAAGCAAACCAGATTGTGCTGCACGACCTGCCTGAAACGCTGCTTGCTGCCGAAATTCTTTCTGGTCCTGCTCCAGATGCCACCAACACCTACGACCAGCCAGAACGGGTGTCTTTGCAACCTCTGGAGGTGCAGCGAACTGGCAACACCTGGACTGCTGTGCTGCCACCTCACAGCATGGCGACTTTGCGGTTTTCCCACTGAGGTTTTTGCCATTGGGCGAGGCATGCCTCGCCCCTACACATTGCGTTTGAGGTTTCTTGCACGGGGCGAGGCACGCCTCGCCCCTACATCTGCTTTTTGTCTCATTAAAGGAGTTTCATGCCCACCCAGACCCCTCAAACCGTTTCCCCCTCGGTCCACCGTGAACCCTGGGGGACCACCCCTGCAGGGCAGCAGGTGTCCCTGTACACCCTGCGCAACAAAAACCACCTGACCGTGCAGGTTTCCGAATTTGGCGCGGTGCTGGTGTCCATCCGCACCCCGGACCGGCATGGCAGGTTTGAAGACATCGTGCTGGGACACCACCAGCTTGAGCCTTATCTGGACCGCAAAACTGCACAGTTCTTCGGGGCGACCATTGGCCGTTTTGGGAACCGCATTGCGCATGGCACCTTCTCGCTGGAAGGTCAGACTTATGCCCTGGCCTGCAACAACAGTCCCAATGCCCTGCATGGTGGACCGCAGGGTTTTGACATGGTGTTGTGGGAAAGCGCAGGTTTTGTGCAGGAGCAGGGTGTGGGTGTGAAGCTCTCTTACCTGAGCAAAGACGGAGAAGAGGGTTACCCCGGCAACCTGCAGGTGACCGTGACCTACACCCTCACCGATCTGGATGAATTGCACATTGATTATCAGGCCAGCACAGACCGGACCACCGTACTCAACCTGACCAACCACACGTTCTTCAACCTCTCTGGGAACGCCAGAAGGGACGTGCTGAACCATGAACTGACCATCTACGCAGATGCCTTCACCCCCACCGATGCAGAGTTGATTCCCACCGGAGAACTGCTGTCTGTGCAGGGTACGGCGCTGGATTTTCGCACGCCGCATACCCTGGGGGCCAGAATTCGCAGCGAGGATGGGCACCTGAAGCTTGCTGGAGGCTATGACCACAATTATGTTCTGCGCAACAGTGGTCTGAGGCATGCAGCAACGCTTTTTGAGCCGCTTTCGGGGCGGGTGCTGGAAACCTTCACCACCGAACCGGGGATGCAGCTGTACTCCGGGAACTTTCTGGATGGGAGCGTCACCGGCAAAAACGGCAGGTGTTACCAGCAGCACGATGGGGTGTGCCTGGAAACCCAGCATTTCCCGGACAGCCCCAACCAGCCGCAGTTTCCCAGCACGGTTTTGCAACCTGAAACAACCTTTCACTCCAGAACCATCTATGCCTTCAAACAGAGGCCCCTGAACCTATGACCGACCTGAAGAAAAAAGGTGTTGCTTTGCCCCCTCCCATGGGCTGGAACAGCTGGGATTGTTATGGGGCCTCGGTGCGGGAAGATGAAGTGCGGGGAAATGCAGAGTACATGGCTGCAAACCTGCTGCAGCACGGATTTGAGTACATTGTTGTGGACATCCAGTGGTACGAGCCCGGAGCTTTTTCCTCCCAGTACCGTCCGTTTGTGCCCCTGCAGATGGATGCGTTTTCCCGTCTGATGCCTGCCTCCAACCGTTTTCCCAGTGCGTCAGGAGGGCAGGGCTTTGGACCTCTGGCAGCTTATGTGCACAGCCTGGGGCTGAAGTTTGGCATCCACATCATGCGGGGGATTCCCCGTCAGGCTGTGCACCAGAACACGCCAATCCTGGGAACCCATGCCACAGCGCGTGACATTGCCCACCCCAATTCCATCTGCCCCTGGAACACCGACATGTACGGTGTAGACGCTTCACAGGCTGGGGCTCAGGAATATTACAATTCACTTTTCGAGCTTTATGCCTCCTGGGGCGTGGATTTTGTGAAGGTCGATGACATCGCTGCCTCCAGGCTGTATGGCTACCACGGTGCAGAAGTGGAACTGATTCGCAAGGCCATGGACCGCTGTGGCAGACCGATGGTGCTCAGCCTTTCTCCTGGCCCTGCGGACCTTGCGCAGGCAGAGCACCTCAAGAAACATGCCAGCATGTGGCGCATGACCGACGATCTGTGGGATGTCTGGGACCACATCGAGGTGATGTTTGACCGCTGTCATGAGTGGAGTGACCACATTGGCCCCGGTCATTGGCCCGATGCAGACATGCTCCCACTGGGTCACATTGGCATCCGTTCTGTGGATGGGGGAGGGGGCAACCGCTGGTGTCGGCTGTCCCAGGACGAGCAAAGAACCCTGATGACCCTGTGGTGCATGGCAAGAAGCCCCCTGATGTTTGGTGGGGAAATGCGGGATCTGGATGCCTTCACCCTCGCTCTGCTTACAAATTCTGAAGCTCTGAAGCTCCAGAGCTCTGGAATTGCACCCCGTCAGGTGTGGCGGGAGGGAGATCAGGTGGCATGGAGGTCCAGGTGTGAAGATGGGTCGCAGTATCTTGCGGTGTTCAACCTCTCTGGTCAGTCCTGTGAAGTGCAGGTGCCAGCAGAGGTTCTGGACGGTGTTCCCCCCACCATGCGGGAGGTGTGGACCGGGAAAGCACAGGAGGGCTTTGTTTTTGCAGTGCCTGCCCACGGGTGCCAGTTGCTGGTGTTCTGAGGCAGGTGGGACAGGCAGGCCAGGAACCTCTGGCCTGTTTTTTTGTGTTGATGCACCTGTCTAGACACTCAAAATGAGCATGCTCAGAAATGACTACGCTCACTTCATGACCCGAGTCCAGCAAAAAAAACAGGACAAACAGGAGCGCATTGCACGGGCCGCCTGGGACCTTTTCACCCAGCATGGTTACGAGAAAGTCACCACCCGGCAGGTGGCAGAACAGGCAGACATCGCCACCGGAACCCTCTTTCTGTACGCGGCCAGCAAGGGGGATTTGCTGGTGCTGGCTTTTGAACAGGCCCTCAGAGATGCCACCCAGCCCCCGGAAAAGTTGCCAGACAGCATTCAGGACACCGTACGTTTGCTGTTTTCCGGGCCGCTGCACCTGTACGGACAGCACCGCCAGCTGGCCCGGCATTTTCTGCTGGAGGTCCTGAGGGGCGGCTCCAGAAGCGTCACCGAAAGCAACATCGAACAGTTTGCCCAGACCCTCACCCATTTGCTGCAACAGGCCAGCGAAAAAGGCCAGTTGAAAGCAGACCTGGATGCCAGACAGGCCGCCCGCAATTTCTTTGGCATTTACATGATGGTGCTGCTGGAATGGCTGCCTTCTGTGCAGGACGTGGAAGATGCCCGACAGAAACTGGATGCTGCCTTTGGTTTGCAGTGGTCCGGCCTGGAGGCAAAATGACCCGTCTGCTGATTGTGGGGGGCGGCATTGCAGGCCTCACCCTGGGACATGCCCTGCTGAAACACGCACCAGAGGTGGACTTCGATCTCATTGAGAAGGTGCCAGCTCAGCGGCCTGCTGGAGCTGGAATCATCCTGGCCCCCAATGCCTTGCCTGTGCTGGACGGGCTTGGCCTTTATGGACCCCTCAGGGACCATGGGCATTTTCTGCCTTACAACCAGCTCTGCGACCACCAGGGCCGCACCCTGCAAAAACTGAAGGGGCCTGAAGATCGCCTGCTGTCTTTTCACCGGGCAGATTTGCATCAGGTGTTGCAAGATGGGCTCAAAAACCACCTGCAGCAGGGGATCAGCTTTCAGGGACAGCAGCAATCGAAAGATCAGGTGCAGGTGCAGCTTTCTTCAGGGGAGGTTCGCAGTTATGACCTGCTGGTGGGTGCAGATGGGTTGCGCTCAAAAGTGCGGGAAAGCTGTGGTGGTCCCGATCCGGTTTACTCGGGCTACACCAGCTGGCGCACGGTCCTGACAGAAGCCCCCCATTTGCCAGGAGCCAGTGAATTGTGGGGACACGGCAGGCGGCTGGGTCTGGTTCCGCTGTCACGGGGCAGAATTTACCTGTATTTCACCCTCAATGCACGGCAGAACCAGGATTTCTTGCAGGGAGATGCCTGCAGAATCCGGGAGCTCTTCGCAGAATTTGAGGGAGCAGACCAGGGGTTGCTGGAGCGTTTCCGGTCAGACACCCCGCTGATTCACACCGACATTGCAGAACTGCCTCATCCTTACTGGGGCAAGAACCGCACGGTCTTGATTGGAGACGCAGCCCATGCCCTCACCCCCAACCTGGGACAGGGGGCTGGAATGGGCATCGAGGATGCCGTACTGCTGGCAAAATTGCTGGGACAGCACCGTGAAGTCAAAACCGTCCTCTCAGAGCTGGGCCGGATCAGGCACCCACGGGTCCAGACAGTGCAAATGGTGTCCCGTTGCCTGGGCAAACTGGGACAGCTGCAAAACCCCACCCTGGTGGGTCTGCGGGACCGCCTGATGCGTGCAGGTCCTGCCAATGCCACCCCGGACTGGCTCTGGACCCCTCCTCTGGCCTGAGGGTGGGTCAGGGAGAAGGTTCGGGTTTGAGGTAAGGGTTGAGCAGGGTGATCCAGCCATGCACCAGCTGGTTGTATTCATTGACGCAACGGGATTTGCGCCGTTCGGAGAGGATGGCAAGCTCCAGGTAAATCCGGTACTCCTGCGGATTGGAACCATACGCCCAGCACAGGAAGTTGGCATACCGCTGTTCATGGAGGCTGTGCTCGTCCCAGAAAGCCATTTCATCTGCAGGAGCCACCCTGGCCGAGCGTTCAAACATGTCTGCCCCCTCCAGGATCATGTGCAGGTGTTCGGTGTCCCAGGTGGCCAGCACCATCACCGCAAACTGGTCTGCCACATCTTCTTCCCGGCCCACAATGGGGAGTTCCAGCAGGTCAATCAGGGCATGTCCGAGCTCGTGGTACACCACAAAACCCAGTGCCTCTCTGGTCCTGTCTAAAGCCGTTTCAGGACTGTCCTGCTGGGTGAGGTCATAAAATTCCTGGACCAGCTCATAGCACACAATCAACATCTGGTCTTCTGGACTGTAAAAGGCATTGGCCTCGTCGCACTGGCCCATCACCACGGGCACGTCCACTGGCAGGTTGATGGCTGCATTGATGGGGTCCAGCAAATCTTTCAAAAAATCAGCATTGCTGAAGTAGCGGAACAGCACATTGAACCGTTCACTGGATTCATACCTCGGAACCAATTTGCCATTCTGCGCTGTTGCAGAGGAAAGGGAAGCCAGCACCAGCAACAGAAACACAACCAGAGCATTTTTGGGTTTCATGGGGTCTCCTGCTTCTCAGCATACTGCGCTGCTGGTGCCTCACCCCAAACTGCAGGCGCTGGTGCAAGCGGACTGGTCCTGGGCATCGGCGGGCCACCTGAGGGCCAGTTCGGTGAGGGAAGGGCCGGGGGTCAAATCCATCTGCATCATGGCTGAAACTCCATTGTGTTCTGTTGAAGGGCTGGGCAGAAACCACAGGTCTGGGCAAATGTGATGGGACAAAAGCTGGCCGAAGGACAGGCCAGGGCAGCTGTTCTTCTGTTTCGGCTGATGTCGGCATTCTGACCATGTGGGTCAGGGATTTCCCCCAGAAAGTTGCAGGTTGTGCTGAAGTCTGTCCCTGAGCCTGTGACACGGTTTTGAGAATGGTTCTCAATCCGATCAGGACAAAGAGAGCAGGGCAAACACTAAACCAGAGTATCCTGATTAAACAAGTCGGAATACTGACCGGAGATCCCATGAAGCACACCCTGACCACCCTCCTGCTGCTCACCGGCGCTGCCAGCGCCAGCGACCTGCAAGGCATCAAAACCTACCTGACTACTCGCACGGCTCAGCTCACCCAGGATGCCCAGAAGCTGAAGCAGGCTGCAGAGCGTTATTACAACATCGTACAGAACAGCAAATCCGATTATCAGGCTGTTTACAGCAGCCACAGGAGCGCCGTGCTGGGTGCCCTTGCAGAGAGCAAAAACGCCTGGAAAGCCGCCAGCCCCCGTTATGAAACTGTGGAAGGCATCGTGGCCGGAGTGGAAATGCTCTCCAGATACGACGTGCTGCTGGACGCCGGGGTTTCGGGCAAAGAGGGCGGGGAAGATGTGGCCCCCTACGACCTCAAGCTGAAAAGCGGCAAGATTATTGGCAAACCCGGCAACGTCTTCGGGGTGCTGGAAGGCACGCTGTTCGGGACGGACGCCACCTACACCCGCCTGAAAGTGGATGTCAACGGCAACGGCAAGACCGATCTGGGAGAGGTGCTCCCTGATGCCGAAGTGCTGCTGGCCGCCGCCGAAGCGCTGCTCACCTTTGCAAAAGGCCTTCATCAGGATGCCCAGAAATGGAACCCCAGCCGTGCAGATGCGTTTGGTGCCCTCATTGGCAATGTGCCCACCGTGGGAGACTTCTTCGAGAGCTGGAAAACCTCCCGCTTTGTGGCCAGAACCGGAGCCAGCAAAGACTTCGCGGTGATCTCCCGTCTGTCGGACATTGTGGACAACATCTCCAGCTGGCAGGCCATCTACTCTGGTTTGCAGTCAGATGTGAAAAAGAAAGATGCCCAGCGCGATGCCCGCATCGTGAAGGGCTTCACGGACCTCAAGGGTTACGTTTCGGGCATCTTCAAACAGGAACAGCAGGGCAAGCGCTACACCCGCGAAGCCGCCGAAATGCTGGGACAGGAAGCCCAGAACCGCGCCACCCGCATTGCCAGTGAAATCCGTCAGGCTGCTGCACAACTGGGCGTGGTGATCGCAGAGTGAAGAAGACAGTGAAAAAGCTGGCCCTCACCCTGATCCTCTGCAGCCCTTCAGCACTGGCCGCTCCCAACGTGGGACAGCTCAGCGAGGATTTGCGCAGCCACCTGATCAACACCCAGCTGGAATTCTCCATCAACCCGGAGCACGTAAAGAGCGCCTTCCAGCCTGCCCGTGAAGCTTTCGCTGAATTCAAAACCGTTCTCACCCCTGCAGAACAACTTACCCTGCAAAAAAGCTTTGACCGCCTGACCCTCTCAGACGCCAGAAGCTTCGCAGTGGGCAAAGCAGAATTCTGGACAGCCGTTTTGCAGATGGGCATGCAGAAAACCCTGGCTGCCGTCAAAGCTGGAAACGTGACCGAAGCCCAGAACTGGCTGGCCGTGCGGGAATACCGCCAGGTCACCCGCTTCAGCCGACCGGAAGCCAACGGCACCGTGGCCCTGGAAAACCTGCGCGGTCAGCACCTCAGCCCTGCAGCCGCAACACAACAGGTCAAAGCAGATTTGCTGGATGGCTACCAGGCCCGCCTGAACAGCACCCTGGAAGAGATCCCTGAAGCCATCAGCAACGATTACCCCATTCGTGCAGCAGAACTGGTCAGCAGTGCCAGCGGCTACTTCTCCCTGCTCTCTGCCGCCCACAGCGAACAACTGGGCACCCAGAAAACCGCCGAAGTCAGGCTGGCCTTCAAAGAGCTGCAGGAAAGTTTGGTGGCAGGAAGCGGGGTCAGTGCTGCCCTCAAGAACACCCAGACCTTGCTGCGTGGTTTTCGTGCTGCCCCCCTCAGTGAAGCCGAACTGGTCCGCAAAACCGGCCAGATGCTGCGCTTCCTGAAACTGGTCCCCATCGAGTACGACCGTGGGGTGAAAAACGGCACCCTGGTGCGGGATCTGGAAGTGCAGGAAGCCCTCACCTTTGCCAGAGGGGCCGTGACGGCCTTCAACGACCTGGAAAGTTCCCTGATCGCCCACAACAGCGACCTGACCCAGCAAACCGGGATGGTCCTCAGGCAACTGGAAAGCGGCATCCAGATCACCAGTGCTGGAGGGGCCGTGCTGGGCAACAGTGAGGTCATCTCCCAGGTGGACCAGCTGCAGAAAAACTTTGATGCCCTCCTGCCAGAAAACTGGCGCAAACAGGACGGACAGGGTGACCTGGACGTGATCTCCTCGATCCTGGACCAGATGGAAATGGCCGTGCAGCAGGGCCGTTATGACCTCGCAGAATCCGCACGGCTGGAAGCCTACGCCACCCTGGAAGCCGGAGGGGAAGCCCGCCTGAAATTCTTCGCTCCACAACTGGCCCAGCACATGGAAGAACTGTTCTGGCAGGGCCAGGATGGACACTCAGGACTGGCTGCCTTGATTGCTGCCCAGGAAGGACTGGACCGCATCCAGAAAACCCGCGCTCTGCTGGACAGAGATTTTGAGCAGGCCATCAAGGTGCTGGGCACCAAAACCTCTCCGGTGGCGATTGGCTCAAATGCTGCCGTGATCGTGTTCCGGGAAGGTCTGGAAGCCGTGCTGATCCTGGCTGCGCTTCTGGCCAGCCTGAAGAAAAGGGAAGTGGCCCACCTGCGCCGCCCCCTCTGGCTGGGTGCTGCGGTGGCCTTTGTCTTCAGCGGTGTGACCTGGGTGCTTTTGCAAGGCGTGCTCTCCCAGTTCGCCAAGTACGGCGAGAAACTCGAAGCGGTGGTCAGCGTGCTGGCCATTGTGGTGCTCCTCATCATCATGAACTGGTTCTTCCACAACGTGTACTGGACGGGCTGGATGGCCAATTTCCACCAGCAGAAACAGAAACTGGTGGGCCGCGACATGGGCCAGTGGGTCGGACTGGTGGTGCTGGGCTTCACCAGCATCTACCGTGAAGGCTTCGAAACCGTGCTGTTCCTGCAAAGCCTGGTGCTGCAAGCCGGAAATGCCGTGGTGCTCCTGGGGACCCTGGCAGGACTGCTGGGCGTGGGTGTGGTGGGCGCACTGGTGTTCCTGCTGCAAACCAAACTGCCCCACAAGAAAATGCTGTCCGCAACGGGGCTCCTCATCTGCCTTGTGCTGTTCACCATGCTGGGCAACACCACCCACGTGCTGCAACTGGTGGGCTGGTTCCCCATTCATGCCATCGACCTGCAGGTGCCCACCTCCCTCAGCCTGTGGCTGGGTATCTTCCCCACATGGGAAGGCTTCATCCTGCAACTGGTCGGGCCACTGATCATCATCGGGTCTTACTTCGGGGCAGAGCACCTCAAGAAAGCCGAACTCAAGAAGAAACTGGACCGCGCCTCGGCGTAAATTGAAAGGTGCAGGTTCTCAGGCCACCCGGATTTTCGGGTGGTTTTTTTGGTGAAAACACTCCAACTACGTCACGGAGCGTTCAGACAGTGAACCCAGACCCAAACCTGAGGGCCACCCGGACCTGAGCGACAAGTGGGTCGGGGCAGGGCACCTCAAGGTGGGGGACAAACTCAAACAGGCCGATGGCATTCTCGGTGAAGTCAAGTATGTCAACACCATCCAGGAAGCCCACACCATGTACAATCTGGAGGTCCAGGAAGCTCACACCTTCTTTGTGGGCACTCAGGGCTGGCTGGTGCATAACTGCCCTGATGCAGATGACATTGACCAAGTGCAGAACCTATTTAACCTTTCTCCTGATGCAAAACTGTTTCGTGGCGAGAAGTCAATGCAAGACCTATTCAAGCGCCTAGAGAAATATAATGGTATTCCTCCAGAACTTGCGAGTAAGCGATTGCACGCAATTAAACAGAAATCAGGCTTGGGCGGTGCAGACAATGTGACCGTAGATGCTACAGGGAATGTCTTTGATTCAAAGTCAGGAGAACTGTTAGGCAGCCTGACCCAAGGTGGAGCGAAAGGAAAATAATGGCTAGGAAATGGAGAAAGGCATACGCCATAATCAGAATTGATGAATTTCTGGAATCGGATTCACGGGAATGGAGCAATATGATCAATGTCAAGTCAGTCTTTGATTCAAATTCTGTGAAAGTCGAAGAAGTCATTGCCGAGGTGAATAGACTAAACTTACTTAATAGTGAAAAGGGTGTAGTATATTTCTGGCAATCTACTAAGCTATACGATGAATTGGAGGGAAATATTTAGAACCGTCTGTGTCATATAATTACATCTGTAGAATATTGCCCTCCCCGTAATGGGAGGGCTGCTTACTTTGCTCCCAGCCGACTTCCAGTCGATGGACTTCCCAGCGCTGGGGTGAGGTTCAGCCGACCTCTGGCGTGATTCCGGTGGAACTCCTGGTTTGGATGGAGTGCACTGAATTCTCATGGCAGGGGTCGGAAACAAGAGATTCCCTTCGCGCGAGGAAACCCAGGTCACGGCCCACGGATTCATAGCGGAAGGGTGCCGGGGCATTATGGGGATTCATGAGGGTGTAAGGGGCGGAAGGAGCGGATGGTCTGAATCTACTCTCTGGGATGGGCCTTCCATCCGCTCCCCACAGGGGCGGATCGAGGGGCGGATCGGGAGCGGATGGGTATCCACCCCTTCCGCCCCATCCGCTCTTTCCTCTCCTTCCGCTCTATCCACCCCCAAATTCACTTCGCTTCACAGGGAGGCATCCCCTGCCACCACACCACTGGTCGCTGACCTTCCCCTTGCGATTCACTGATCGCTAGTCTCCAGCAGTCGACCCTGTGGAATTGCGGGCTACCTCGGGGCTACCCTCTACACCTGAGTCCTCTGGATTCCTCAGCCGAGATGACTGAATCCCAGTGAATTCTGAGGGCTACGAACGGGCTGCCATCTTCGGCTGCGATCTGCATTTGACCTCATCCGGTCTGAGGAACTGAGCTTGTGCTGTTCGCCTCCTTCTACGTCACAGAGCGTCCTGGTGCCCAGGAAGCGCTGAATGCGTGAGATGCGCGAGAAAGGAAGCGTGCGGGTCAAGACCAGAAGAGCGAACAGAAAGGTCAGGACAGCTGCACCACAGCCAGTCCTTGTTGCAGAAATCAATGGATGCGCTTTTTGCGCTGCAGTTGCGCCTGGGGTTTACGCTGCACCCCATTTAACTGAGATTTTGCACCTATCCAGCCCTTGGAAAAGGATGCAGTTCTGAGTCGGTGAAAAGCTGATCCTGCAGCATCA
>NZ_BMOD01000026.1 GCF_014646895.1 Deinococcus roseus | reverse complement strand
TATGGGATTCATTTCTTCTGATTGCTCAGAGGAAACTTTCCTTTGCTCGCATGCGTTCGGTTGTCAAACAACTCCGCCTTCGCTTCTGCGTTTCCGCTTCCTCTCGGGCGAAGAAAAGAATACAACGGATCTGCAGATGTGTCAACACTTCAAAACCAACCTTTTGATGATCTCAATTTGCAGGCGTCCAGGACGGTGAAATTTCCTGCACAATGGTGCCAGAATGAAGGAATTGTCTATACAGATTTTATGGACAACACCTCTCCATTTGCCATTTCAGCGTGTGTTAGGCTGAGGCATGCGTCTGAGAATCCTGTTTTTTGCGCGTCTGAAAAGAGAAATGGGCGTGGATGAAATGAGCTTTTCCTGCCCTCCTCAGTCCACGGTCCGGGACCTGGCCCGCCTGCTGCAAGAGCATTACAGTGTCAATTTGCAAGGTTGCATGGCTGCAGTGAACGAAAATTACGTTGCTCCAGACCAGCTTTTGAAAGATGGAGATGAAGTGGCTTTTCTGCCTCCTGTGGCAGGCGGTGCTTACGATCCACAGGACTTTGAAGAATGCATTGTCACCTCCAGACCCCTGAACCTGATGGAGGCTTTCGGGTTTCTGGCCCGTCCAGAGTGGGGAGGTCAGGCTTTCTTTACGGGAACGGTGCGATCTCCCAACAAAGGCCTGGAGATCGCACACCTTGAATACGAGGCTTTTGCACCCATGGCCATCAGGGTGATGCGGGCCTGCATTCAGGAAGCCCGTGAAAAGTTCCAGGTGGGTGGCGTATATATAGCGCACCGCACCGGCCGGGTGCATCCCGGAGAACTCAGCATCATTGTGGGGGTGGGAAGTCCCCACCGCAGGGCCGCCCTGGAAGCCTGTGACCTGCTGATTGAAGCCCTGAAAGTGCGTCTGCCGGTCTGGAAACTGGAGCGTTCCACCTCGGGTGAAGAATGGGTGGAGGGCTCCACCAGCGTGGACACCCTTTAGGGTTCCTGACTGGCGGTGGTGTACAGGCGGTCTGCGGCCAGGAACATCACCGTCACCAGTCCCACCACCAGGGCAATCACGCCCCAGGTTGGATGGGACTGGATCTGGATGCCATTGAAAATCGAGTGCAAAACAATGCCGATGCCCAGCCCAAGGGGCACTGCGTATTTGTTGCGGTTGTTCATGCGCTGGTACCCCAGAGCAAAACCCCAGGGGGCAGTGAACAGCACATGGCTGCTCATGGTGATCAGGCCCCGGACCAGCAGAACTTCCAGACCAAAAGAAGCCCCATAAAAGATGTTCTCCATCAGGGCAAAACCCAGAGCGGCCGTCATGCTGTAAATCAGACCATCGATGAACTCATCGAAATCCTTTTCTTTGACCACCGTGCGGGTGGCGAAGAATTTCAGCAGTTCTTCCAGCACCGCAATCACCACATACAGGGCAATCCCCTTCAGGGCGGTCTGAAAGCTGAGTTCGAACAGGGCAGCAGGCAGATAAGCAAATGCGCCATATAAAAAAGTGCGAATGAGCAAACGCACAGGTTCAGGCTTGGGGTCGCGCCTCCAGAAAAACCAGAACCAGAAAAAGGTGGGGAGCACCACCCCCAGCGCAAACCACACGATGTGCATCACGCTCGCAGACATGGTGATCAGCATAACAAAATCAGCGGAGGATGTTTTCCTCCGCTGGGGCTGCTTCTGTTGGGTTGAGAAGGCTGATCAGTGGCGTTTTCTGGGGTCGAAAGCGTCCCGCAAACCGTCCCCCACAAACTGCCAGGCGGTGATGGCCAGCAGAATGAAAATACCAGGGATCAGGGTCCAGGGGCGACCGGTGATGGATTCAAATCCACCATCCTGGGCCAGTTTGAGCAGGCTTCCCCAGGAAGAGTAAGGCTCCACCACACCAATGCCCAGGAAGCTCAGACCGGATTCTTCCAGAATGAAACCGGGGATCAAGAGGGAGACCACCACAATGGTGTAACTGAGGGTGTCTGGGAGCATGTGGCGTCCGATGATGCGGGTGTTGGAAGCACCCAGGCTCACTGCAGCATGCACAAATTCCTGTTCACGGGTGCGGAGCAACTGGCTGCGCACTGCGCGGGCAATGCCGCCCCACCCCACAAAAGCCAGAATGGCGATGATCAGGTACAGGATGAACAGGGGGTCCATCTCGATGGGAAACAGTGCACGCAGGGTGAACAGCAAGAACAGGGAAGGAATGGCCGCCAGCACCTCGACGAAACGCATGATGATGGTGTCCACCCAGCCTCCGAAGAAGCCTGCGATGCCCCCCATGATCAGGCCCAGCACCACCGAGAAGATGGTGGCAAGAATCCCAATGGTCAGGCTGATCACTGAGCCATACATGATGCGGCTGAACTGGTCACGTCCCAGGTTGTCCGAACCCCACAGGAACAGTTTCTGGTCTCCCTGAACACCAAACAGGTGCAGGTCGCTCTTGATCAGGCCCAGGAATTTGTAGCTGGCTTCTGGCCGATGCACAAGAAACTGGACTTCCTGTTTCTGGGTTTTGTCTTCGGTGTAGATGTCCCGGAAGGTTTCCAGGTCTGTTTCACGCTTCAGGGGGTAAATGAAGGGCCGGGACCATTTGCCAGAGTCATCCACAAAGTGAATTTTGGCAGGTGGAACCCAGGTCACCCGGTTGGGCCCTGAATCGTATTCGGTGGGAGAGTAGGGGGCAAGAAAACCCGCAAAGAGGGCAATACCGTACAGCAGAGCCAGAATCCACATGCCTGCGCGGGCCATGGGATGCTTGCGAAACTGCTTCCAGGCAATCTGCCAGAGGCTGAGCGACTCTGTGGTTGATTTGGAAGGTTTCTGGACGTTGGGCATCACTTGACTCATATTTTACCTCAACTGTACCGGATGCGGGGGTCCACAGCGGCCAGCAGGATGTCAGACAGCATGTTGCCGACAATGTAAAGGATGGTGGTCAGGGCAGTGGTGGACATCAGCACATAAATGTCCTGCTCCTGAACAGCCTGCAGCAGCAGAGGGGTGAGTCCGGGCCAGGCAAAAACCACTTCGATGAACCCTGAACCGCTGAGGAAAGCGGGCAGCAATCCACCCAGACCAGCCACAATAGGCAGCACAGCATTGCGGAAAGCATGCTTGTACATGAGTTTCTGGTATTCAAGGCCTTTGGCTTTCGCCGTTCTCATGTAGTCCTGCCCCATCACTTCCATCAGTTGTGCCCTCAGCACCCGGCTTTCACTGGAAATGGAGCGCAACGCCAGAATGACACTGGGCACCAGGGCGTGCATGAACACATCTCCAAAGTATTGCCAGGGTGTGGGATTGATGGAATTGGAACTGGATTTCCCGGTGATGGGCACATCCCAGCCTGTGTTCTGCTTGAGGGTCAGGAGCATGTAGATGGCGAGCAGACCAAAGAAGAAAGAGGGAATGCCCAGACCAAAGTAGGAAAAGACCGAGAACAGGCGATCAAAGGTGCTGTAAGGGCGGGTTGCACCATAAATCGCCACTGGAATGGCAATGGCATAACTCAGGATCAGGCTGAAGATCACCAGGATCATGCTGTTCCACATGGGAGGCGCAATCAGATCCCAGACCGGACGGCTGGAGTGGCTGAAGGAAATGCCGAGGTCTCCCCGGATGAAGTTGGTGAACCAGATCCAGAATTGCTCCAGATAGCTTCTGTCAAGGCCGAACTTGCGCTTCAGCAGTTCCAGCGCTTCGGGGGTGACCCTGGGGTTCTCCCGGAATTGCGAGAGAAAATCTCCTGGAGCAGCCTGGATCAGGACATACACCAGAACACAGGCCAGGACAAACGTGGGGATCAGCTGCAGAAAGCGTCTGATCAGAAATGGAATCATGGTTTGAGGATCCCTCCTTTCATGGGCACTGCGCGAGGAGACTCCTCGCGCAGGCAGATGTGAAGTCTAACTGTGAAGTCTCAGGTCTTACTTCTCGTCGATCCAGGAGAGCAGGACGTTGCGCAGACCGAAGTAGCTGCTGGCCCACAGGGGGGTGGCAATCTTCTTGGGGTACTCGCCCTTCACGCGGCTGTCCCAGGCGTAGTGGGAACTCTGGCTGACCAGGTAGAGGTTCCCGAGGTTTTCCGCTTGCAGGGCCTGGATCTTGTTGGCGATGGCCTTGCGTTTGGTGATGTCAAACTCTTTGCGGCTTTGCAGGTAGAGGTTGTACATCTGGCTTTCCCAGGGAGCAATGCACTTCTTGGAGGAGTTGTAGTTGTTGAGGTCTCCACCGCACTGCAGCATGGAAGCCACGCCCACAGGGTTGATGAAGCCACCGCCACCGATGCCGCTGATGGCGGAATCGAACTTGCGGTCCAGCTTGGCTTTGTCGTCTTCTGGCCCGATGGTGTCCAGCAGCTGGTTGAAAGGGATGAAGTTGGTCTTGACATCCACCCCAACTTTCTTGGCTTCATCGGCGAACAGACGGGCCAGTTGCTGGCGACGGTTGTTCTCGGAGTTGGTGATCAGGGTGAAGGAAAGCTTGTGGCCCTTGCTGTCTTGCAGGATGCCGTCGCTGCCCTTCTTGAAGCCCATGGCGGTCAGCAGTTTGGTGGCGCCAGCGGGGTTGAATTTGTACTTGTCAACGTTGGGAGCAATCCAGTCGGAGTACAGGGGGTACACGCTGGTCCAGGCTGCGAAGCCGAAACCACCGAGCACCTGGTCGATCATGGCGTCTTTGTTGACCAGCATGCTCATGGCCTGACGAAAACGCTTGTCACGGAACCAGCCCTGTTTGACGGGATCGCTGGATTTGTTCCAGTTGAAGTACAGCATATCCACGGAAGCCACAGGACCAATGTTGGCAGCGATTTCCACATTCAGCTTGCCAGCTTTTTTGGCGTCGGCAATCTGGGAAAGCTGGTCACGGTTGGTGGGCTGGAACAAATCGGTGTTGCCTGCCAGGAACTGGGCCAGTGAAGCATTGATGTCAGGAACAATGTTGTACTGCAGGTTGCTGATGTAGGGCAGGGCGCGACCAGCGCTGTCCTTGTTCCAGTCACCGAAGTACTTGTTCTTGCTGAGGGTCACGCGCTCGCCCAGCACATACTTGTCCACTTTCCAGGGACCAGAGACGACCAGGTCTTTGGGATCCATTTTCAGATCCCAGAGGGCTTTCACGCCGTCTGCGCCTTTGGCACGGTAGGCAGCGCCGAACACGTGGTCAGGCTGGGGGGTCAGGTAGGAAATGGTTTCCAGGTTCTGAACGGTTTTGGCGGGGAAAGTGATGGAGAGGCTGAGGTTGCCCAGTTTCTTCCAGGTGACTTTCTTGTCGCCTTCGTACAGGTAGGAGTACAGGCTGGCTCCGACTTTTTCATCAGCATAGATGGCGAAGGTGCTGAGGTAGTCGTCTGCAGTGATGGCCTGGCCGTCGGACCATTTCAGTTCGGGGCGCAGGGTGAAGGTGAAGGTTTTGCCGTCTTTGGAGATGGTCATCTTGTCGGCCATGTAAGGCTCGTAGTCCCCGGAGTTGGGGTCCACGGTGATCAGACCACCAGCGTCCTGCAGCTCAGGAAGGCTGGGACGACCCTCAGAGGTGAAAGGGTTGTAGGTGTCAAAGTCCTTGAGCTGGACCAGACGCAGGGTTCCTCCCATTTTCACATCACCGGTTTTACTCACGGTTTGGTTCGCAGGGAAAACGTAGGGCGCAGCGAGGGAGGTAGACATCAGCGCTGCCATTAAAATGATCGTCTTCTTCACACATCCTCCTTGTAGCAGTGAATACCGGCGCTAAAAATGACGCCAGTATAAAGTTGTCTACTTCCGCGATTCTAACATGGTTGAAGTAGGGAATGTCAAATCCTCAATCAGCTTCGCTTAAGCATTTCTTGAAAGGAATCCAATGGGACACTCATCCACCTGCATTTCTGGCAGGATTTGGTGGTTCTTGTCTGACACACACAAATTTCCCAGAGTTCCTTCCAAAAAATCTGCAGGCCCCCGCGCCACAACAAACCCCCTGGCTTTAGATCTTGAAGGAATTTCCATCAAAAGCTTAAGAAGTGAGAAGTTGAGACCGCCAGCAGAGGGGCTTTCCTGGCAAAGACAACAAGACGGAACTGCCGCGTTCCGTCTTGCAAAGGTTTCGATAGGGACTGGGACGGAGCTTCTGCCTTCAGTGGCTGCCGCAACCGCCACCGGTTTCGGCATTTTTGCCATCGGTGCGGAAAGAGTGGCCACAACCACAGCTGCTGGTGGCATTGGGGTTGTTGACGGTGAAACCGCCTCCCATCATGTTTTCAACGTAATCCACCTGTGAACCCTGCAGCAACTCAATGCTCATTCGGTCCACGATCAGTTTGATGCCCCGGTCCACCACAATGGTGTCTCCGTCGAGTTCGCGGTCATCGATGGCCATGCCATACTGGTAACCGCTGCATCCACCGCTCTTGATGAAAACCCGCACACCTGCACCGGGCTTGTTGCTGCGCTCAAGGATTTCCTGCGCTTTGAGGGCGCCGGTTTCTGAAATGCTGATGTTCTGGAGGGTCGTGCTCATGACTCCAGAGTAGCATTCTGTGGGTTTTCAACTGTGAACCGTACCACGACATGTGAACAGCATGTCGTGACTGTGAAAGTGACGATGAAAACAGACCTTCTGCTGTGGAGAGGGTGGGCCTTTGACAGTCCCCAGAACAGAAATGTTTTAATGTGCCCATGACCCGTCCTTCCTTTGAACAGATTCAGCAACTGCTGACCGACCAGCAGCTGGATGGCTGGCTTTTTTATGACTTTCAGGGCCTCAATCCCCTCACCCTCAATGTGCTGAACATTCCAGCCACCGCCCACCTGACCCGGCGTTTTTTTGTGTGGGTGCCCAGTCAGGGACCGGTGCTGGTGCTGCACAACAGCATTGAAGGGGGCACCTGGAAAACCTTAAGCCAGGACTGGCAGGTGAACCTGCAGGCCTACCGGGGCCATGCAGATCTGCAACCCCTGCTGGAATCCCTGCTGAAACCTGGCATGAAGGTGGCCATGGAGTACAGCCCCATGGGCAGTGTGCCTTATGTGGGTCGGGTGGATGCAGGCACCATCGAGCGCATCCGGGCTCTGGGCGTAGAGGTGGTCAGCAGTGCTGACCTGCTGCAGCATTTCTTCAAATGGTCTGCCGAGGATCTGGTTTCCCACCAGCGGGCCTCTCAGGTCCTGATGGACGCCAAAGATGCTGCTTTTGAGTTCATCCGGGCCAGGGTGCGTCTGGATCAGCCTGTGGATGAACTTTCCGTGCAGGCAGTGATCAGCGAGGAACTCAGGCGTGGGGGTTTGCATTTTGACCATCCACCCATCGTGGGGTTTGCAGCCCATGCAGGAGACCCCCACTATGCTCCCAATCCCGAAGGCAACCGCATCCTGCAAAAAGGGGACTGCATTCTGCTGGATCTGTGGGGTCAGGAAGAGGGCCGTCCTTACGCCGATGTCACCTGGATGGGTTTTTATGGTGAGCCAGATGCTGACTTTCTGCGGGCCTGGGAAACCGTCAAGGCTGCCCGTGACCTTGCCTTGCAGCACATCCAGGCTGGAAAACAGGGCTGGGAACTGGATTTTGCAGCCCGCAGCCTGATCAACGAAGCAGGATACGGAGAGGCGTTCACCCACCGTCTGGGGCACAGCCTGGGGGTACAGTTGCATGGTCCCACCGCCAACCTGGACGATCTGGAGACCCGCGACACCCGCACCTTGCTGCCCCATCTGGCCGTCACCATCGAACCTGGAATTTACCTGCCAGAACGGAATTTTGGCATCCGCAGTGAAGTCAACGTGGTCCTGCAGGAAGGGGCGGCATTGGTGACCACCCCGGTGCAGCAGGATTTGATCCTCATCTGAATTTTTGAAACACAGCAGGGGATGCCGGAACCATTTTGCCCGGAGTCAGCTCCCCTGCAGTGCTTTCAGCAGGGCCATTCCAGCGCAGCAACACCCAGTTTTTTTCGGGCAGGGTGGTGGGAATGGGAAGGGGATGCAATGTTCCAGTGCGGTAATTGGGCAAGGGTTGGGGTTTCCAGCGATGGCTCAGGAACTGGGCTCGCAGTCCAGACCGGACCGAAAAAGAAGGAGGCTCCCCCTTGCCCAGAAAGGCCTGGGAGGGTTGAAAGGGAAGGGAAAGAGGTTGTGAAGAGGATCCTGTTGAAAATGGGGTGGCCTCTCCAGCAGCACCAAAAAAACAACATGTCAATGCCAGCCACAAAAGTTTCATGTTTTCCTCCCCATTCAGTTTAAATTCTGGGTTTCAAAACAGATGAAAACCAGCTGAGAAGTAAAAAACTCAGGCCTCATGTGAAATGGAAATTTCATCCTGAAAGAGTATGAATTTTGTGGTAAGCTGCTCCATCTTTTCTGCAGGTGGAGCTTACCACAAGGGAAAGGTATTTCTGGCAAGCATGATCGAAAACGCTTTAATAGTTTACCAATCTTATCAATAATCTCCCTTTTGCTTTAAAGGAGCAGCATGCCCTGGTTGAATCCCCTCTCCCTTTCCGAACAGGTCCAGACCCAGCAGGACAACTTTCTCAGCACCCTGGAGGCAACCCTGCAAGATCCAGCCACCGACCGCCCTGCCCTGGTCCGTGACCTGCTGGCCCAGTTTTTGTATGGCAGACGCTTTGATGAGCTGCAAGCCCAGTTGCCTCTGGTGGCCCAGCAACTGGATTCTCGCAACATCACTTTTGAAGCAGAGCATTACACCGCCACCGACCAGGAGCAGTTCAGCCGGGTGAAACCGCTTTTGTGGTTGTGGAAAAACCTCGACCTCTCCCCGCTGGGACAGAACCCCGCCTTTGCCATTCCTGTCCGGGCAGTGCTGGCAAAACACATCTTCAAACGGGTGGGAAAAAACTTCAAATGCTGGCAGAACGTGGAATTCAGCGTGGGGTACAACCTGGAGGTGGGAGACGATGTGGTGATCCACCGGTATGCCTTTCTGGATGACATCGGGGGCATTGAGCTGCACGATGGGGCTTCTGTGAGCGATTACGTCAATATATACAGTCACACCCACAGCGTGATCGACAGCCCGGATGTCACCCTCAAAAAGACCATCATTGGCAGAGGGGTGCGCCTGACCTACCACAGCACCATCCTGGCGGGAAGCATCATCAGCGATGACGCCATGGTCGCCACCCACGCCCTGGTGCGGGGAAAAATTGAGCCCCACGCCATTGCCATGGGATTGCCTGCCCGCACCACCCGTTTCAAACTGCAGGGACCTTTTGCCAGCTATGGGGTGGATTCTCGCACCCATTCCGAGTGCAGGGGCATCAAGGCCAACCCTGAATTTCCAGCCCCGACTCCGGTGCAAACCCGCAAACCTGAACCCGAAAAGAACCCCTGATTTAGAGCCTTTGACAGAAGAACAAGAGGTTTGCTCTCTGAAAGGTGTTTTTGAAGATGTTTTTTGCAATGGAAGGATTCTGGTGAATCCTTCCATTGCACTGAATCAACGCAGCAGAGGTTCTCTGGAAGGCTTTCATCTGGATTCAGGCCAGCACGGCTTCTTCATGCCCGGTTTTCAGGGCCGCCTGGGCCGCAGACAGACGGGCTGCCAGCAACCTGAACGGACTGCAGCTCACGTAATCCAAACCCACCCGGTGAAAGAAAGCGATGGAATGCCGCTCTCCTCCGTGCTCTCCGCAAATGCCCAGTTTGATGCCAGGGCGTTCTTTGCGGGCATCCTGCACTGCCAGTTGAATCAGGGAGCCCACCCCAGCCTCGTCCAGACGGGTGAAGGGATCGAATTCCAGAAGGCCTTTCTCCACGTAGGTGCCCAGAAAGCGGGAAGCGTCATCGCGGGAGTAACCGTAGGTCATCTGGGTGAGGTCGTTGGTGCCAAAACTCAGAAAGTCTGCACTGCGGGTGAGCTGCCTGCTCACCAGACAGGCGCGGGGCACCTCGATCATGCTGCCGATGGGCAGGTGCAGGTCATGGCTGCTGAGCACCTCTTCCACAATCTGGCGCACGTAGGCCAGTTCTTCTGCGGTGCCGGTGAGGGGAATCATGATTTCAGGTCTGGGTTTGTGGCCAGCATTGAGCAGGTTCTGGGTGGCCTGGGCCAGCGCGTGCACCTGCATGCAGATGATGCTGGGTCGGGTGATGCCCAGACGGGCTCCCCGCAGGCCCATCATGGGGTTCACTTCGTGCAGCTGTTTGACCCGTTCCAGCAGTTCCAGGACCTCCTGGTACTCTTCTTCGTTGGTTTCGGAGCGCTGCTGGGAAAGCTTTGTCACCTGAACCAGCAAGTCTGACATCTGGGGCAGAAACTCATGCAGGGGGGGATCCATCAGGCGGATGGTGACCGGCAGGCCGTCCATGGCCAACAAGATGGCCTCAAAGTCGCGGCGTTGCAGGTCTTGCAGCAAACGCAAAGCCTCCAGTTCTTCCTGTGCAGTACGGGCCAGAATCATCTGGCGCACCAGCGGAATGCGCTCCTCCGAGAAGAACATGTGCTCGGTGCGGCACAGCCCGATGCCCTGCGCCCCATTTTCACGGGCACGTCTGGCATCCTGGGGGGTGTCGGCATTGGCCCGCACTTCCAGGCGGCGGAGGCCATCGGCCCAGGAGAGCACTTCAAAGGCTTCGGCTTCCAGAACCCCTTCCTGCAAAGGCAAACTTCCCAGGAAAACCTCTCCAGTGGAACCGTTGAGGGTGATGGTTTCACCGGCCCGAATCTGCTGTCCGTGGATGCGCAGCACCCCTGCCTCACGGTCCACCTGCAGGTCTCCGGCTCCCACCACAGCAGGACAACCCATGCCGCGGGCCACCACTGCAGCGTGAGAGGTCATGCCGCCACGGGCCGTGAGGATGCCTCTGGCAGAGGCCATCCCGTGAATGTCCTCAGGACTGGTTTCCGGGGTGACCAGAATGCAGGGCCGGGTGCGCGACACCTCCACAGCTTCATCGGCGCTGAACACCACCACGCCAGAGGCGGTTCCAGGGCTGGCAGGCAGACCTTTGAGTACCGCTTTCTGACCATGCCCTTCCACAGGATGGGGGTAGAGGAGCTGTTCCAGAGAAGCCAGATCGATCCGGGACACCGCATCTGCTTTGCTGATCTTGCCGGCTTTCACCAGATCATGGGCAATTTTGAAAGCCGCTCTGGCCGAGCGTTTGCCGGCCCGGGTCTGCAGCATGAACAGCTTCCCCTGCTCGATGGTGAACTCAAAATCCTGCATGTCCAGGAAGTGTTCTTCCAGCAGTTTTGCGGTGTCCAGCAGCTGCTGGTGGGCTTCTGGAAGGTGGGTTTGCAATTCTGACAGGGGCTGCGGGGTGCGGATACCCGCCACCACGTCTTCTCCCTGCGCATTGAGCAGGAACTCGCCAAACACCTCAGGGGTTCCGGTGATGGGGTCGCGGGTGAACCCCACTCCGGTGCCAGAGTTTTCTCCCAGGTTCCCGAACACCATGGCCTGCACGTTGGCTGCGGTGCCCAGATGCTCCGGGATGTGGTGCAATTTGCGGTAGGTGACCGCGCGGCGGTTGCCCCAGGATTTAAACACCGCAAGAATGGCTTCCTGCAACTGGAACTGGGGGCTCTGGGGGAATTCAAAGCCTGCATGGCGTTTGAAGATGCGCTTGTACTGACCCACCAGTTCTTTCAGGTCCTGCCCACTGAGGGCCAGATCGTCTTGCACTTCACGGGACAGTTTCAGGTCTTCCAGCGCTGTTTCAAAATGGTGTCTGGAAATGCCCAGCACCACATCTGCAAACATCTGGATCAGGCGGCGGTAGGCATCGTAAGCAAAGCCTTCGTCTCCGGTCAAAACGGATAACCCTTCCACCACGTCGTCGGTGAGGCCCAGGTTGAGGATGGTGTCCATCATGCCGGGCATGCTGAATCTGGCCCCGGAGCGCACACTGAGCAGCAAAGGATTTTTGGGATCTCCGAAAGCCTTTCCAGTCTGGTGTTCCAGCTGTTGCAAAGCCGTTTGCACCTCCTGCCACAGGCTGGCCGGGGTCTGGCGCTGCATGTGGTAGGAACGGCAGGCTTCGGTGGTGACGGTGAATCCTGGAGGAACTGGCAGTCCCAGCGCGGTCATGGCAGAGAGCCCTGCCCCTTTGCCTCCCAGTTGTTCTTTGCCCAGGGTGTGGGCTTCTGAAAAAGCGTATACAAACTTCATGGTTTTGCACCTCCCAGAGGGTTTTGTGTAGCGGATTAAGATGTGTTTACTTTATGGTTTTATTTCTTCATGCGGTACGTTACACATGGGTAAACCGTTTTTATGGGCCTTCAAGCCTCTGCCAGAGAGAAACTTTTTCATCACACGGTTTACAGGGAGGGTTATTGTCTGACAGACATATATTCAGAGAGGTAAACCACCCCTTGCAGCAACAAAAAGTCTTTTCTGTCCGCCAGAAAATTCGATCCAGGGCATTCTTTTTGTACTCGGTTTAGGTTGTCTAAACAAGCTTCCAGAAGTACACAAGTCAAAATCACAGCACCCCATTCATCCGCCTGCTAACCTGACGGCATGTCCAACAACCCAGAACGTGCAAAACACAAGCCCAAAAAACCCAGAGGCATCCTGGGCCGCATCTTTGACTTCTTTTCCAGAATCGTTTCTTTTGTGGTTCAGCTTTTCATTCACATTCCCTGAGGCCCACAAGAAATTCCCCCCGAGCATTGTCTCGGGGGGTCGCACACTCCTTGAGCGAAGATGGTCTGTGGTTCTGGGTGGTGAAGCGGTGGAACAGGTGGGTAGCTGTGGAGAGACGGACCTGGGAACGCCGGGCGGCTGTGAACTCCTGAAGGGCTCAGTACATCTGGTTCAGGGCAGAAATGTCTCCGGTGTGCAGGGCCACGCGCTGACCGATGGCGCTGGTGGGAACTCCATTTTTTGGGACGATGGTGTTCAGGCCGTTCTTGCTGAAGGCAGTTGCGCCGTAGTGCATCACGCTGTTGTAGTTGTAGCTGCCGTAGTCTTTGTATTCTTTGCCGCAAGCCTTGTCAAAGTTGCCCGAGTAACCGCTCTTGATGTTGGCCCATACGATGGTCACGTAGCTGTCGCGGTCACAGCGGCTCTGTTCGTGCAGCAGGCCTGCAGTGTGGCCCATCTCGTGCTGAACCACACCTTTGCTGAAGCAGCTCAGACGCAGTTGCTGTGCCCCACCCTTCTTGCCGATGCTGCTGCTTCCGCAGGCGTTGGGATCGGTTTCCTTGGTGAAGACCACACGGTCACTGGCGGCAGGAGAGTAGTACCATTTCACATCGGTCACGCGGCTGTTCCAGTCGGTGATGGCGGTCAGGATGTCGTTGTGCTGGGTGGCAGTGATGCTGGCATCGTAGGAGTAGTAGATCTTGCCAGCGGGCCAGCGGTTGTCGGTGTAGCTCCAGCAGGTGATGAACTCAAAGGAACAGTATTTGGTGATGCCCACACCGTTCTTGTCGACTTCGGGGGTTTTCAGGTAGGCTTCGTACTTCTGAACCAGATCAGAAAGTTCGTTGCTGTTGGCCACAATCACGTCATCATCGGTTTTCACGATGCCGTCGTACTCGGTGTAGGAGAAGGTTTCGCCGTTGCTGAAGGTGAGGGTCTTGACGGCCTGCTCTTCGGTCTGGGGAAGGCTGGTGCCGCAGGAGGCGAGGAGGAGGCTGCCGAGGATTGCTGCTGCGAAAAGGCTGGTGGTGGTTTTTTTGCTGTTCATGGTGAGCTCCTTTTAAAACTGCTGGGTTTGATCTAACGGAAACCCTGGAGGGAAGTTGAATTCTGTTCTGGATGTTCCTCTTGGAGGTTCGTCCCGTCTGATGAATAGAGAATAGTGGACACACCATGAAGCAGCCCTGAACGAACCATGAACGGCAATGATCTGCAAGCTAAAACGTTCATTTGACGTTCTGGATAGCAAAAAAACAAATCGGTTTTCTGGTGGGCTTTGTGCGGGCTGTTCACCATCACCCAAAAGCGTTCATGGATGCACTATTCTGGAAGAAATGCACTTGCGGACACTAGGGAAACTTCAAGTCACGGGCGTCAAATTTCACCGTGAAAAACCCCTCCTCCTGGTGGCTTACCTCGCCATAGAGGGGAAGAAACCCAGGCGTCATCTGGCAGAGTTGTTCTGGCCCGAGGCCAGTGACCCCATGAATTCCCTGGCGGTGGCCCTCACCAAACTCCGCAAGCTTGGCGTGATCTTCGCCAATGAGCATGAAGCAGGAACAGAAGTGCAATGTGATGTGCAGGAAATCCTGAAGTTCCTGAGTCAGCATGACTTTGCAGCCGCCCGTGCCCTGTACCAGGGGGCGTTCATGGACACCGCCACCCTCACCGACCTGGGAGAGGAACTTGAAGAGTGGGTCTTTGCCACCCGTGAACGTGTTGCCGTGGCCATTCGCAGTGCCTATCTGGACTGTGCAGAGCAGGAAAGCACCAAAGGCAGCCTGAAAGAGGCCGCAAAATGGGCCGAACTGGCTTACAAACCTGCGGGTGCCCCTCCGCCAGAAGTGCAGGATTTGATGCGCCTGCACCGCCTGTTGCTGGGGGGGCAAAATCCACTGGCCGCCAAAGTGGCAGAAGAAGCCTCCGATTATGGCGTGCAGCTGCAAACTGTGGGAGGCATGCGGGAAACCTGCATCCAGCAAGCCTTGAGCTTCCTGGAGCAGGGATTGCCTCAGAAAGCCCTGGAGGTGCTCAAAGACCTGCCTGCAGATGAAGAGGTTCATTTGCTGCGCACACGGGCCCTGGAACGCAGCGGCAACTACCGGGAAGCCATGCGGATGTTCAACTTTCTGCCAGACAATCCAGAGTACCTGGGGGTGAAAAGTGCATTGCTGTGGCGTCTGGGGCAACCTGAAAAAGCCAAAAGCGCAGCCACTGAAGCCCTGATGTCTGGTTCCGAAGCCCGGGCAGAAGCGCTGATCACCCTGGGCAACCTCTCGAATTCTGCTGGTGATTACACCCTGGCTGAAGGCTATTACCGCAGGGCAGCTGCTTTATGGTCCACTCTGCCAGCACGCGATTACTGGATTGGTGCGCTCAACAACCTGGCATATGCACGAATCTGTCTGGGTCACAATCCTGAAGACAGCTTCTCTGAAGTTCTGGCAGCAGCAGAAGGCAATGCAGCTCAATATGCCCGTGTGCTGTTGAATTATGGCTGGGCCAAAGAACGCAACGGTTTCACCTCTGAGGCCATCCATACCTTTCAGGAAGCTGCACGTCTGGCCTCAGAAATTGATGCCCTCAGCACAGCCATCAGGGCATGGAACAACATCGGAAAGATCTACCATGAACGCCATGAAAAAGAACAGGCCAAAAACGCCTATGACAGTGCCCTTCGATTTGCACGAAGGGCAGGAGAGGTGCTCATGGCTGCAACAGTTCTTGCCAACATCTCAGAACTTGAGCAAAGCCCGGAAGCGCTCGAAGAAGCCATCTTGCTGCTTGAGCAGGCTGGACATCAAGATTTCGCAGATGACTATCGAGCAACCCTGCAAACGTTCATGGAGCGTTCAACCAGCGTCAGCGAAAATAAGTGACATATAAGGATGGTGCATGACATATGAAACACTGGTGGCTCGTTTTCAGTTTGCTGTTTGTTGGGTGTGCAACCCACACCCCCACAGCCCAGACCTCCACAAACCAAACCCTGGCGATGCAACCTGTTCAGGACATCTCCCAGATCAGTGCTCAGGCATCTTTGCCTTTCAAGCTCTCTTCGGACTG
This sequence comes from Deinococcus roseus, assembly GCF_014646895.1. Classification (NCBI taxonomy): domain Bacteria; kingdom Thermotogati; phylum Deinococcota; class Deinococci; order Deinococcales; family Deinococcaceae; genus Deinococcus; species Deinococcus roseus. The sequence goes on along the minus strand of NZ_BMOD01000026.1, from coordinate 53,362 downwards.
GGCTGAACCCGGAGAAAACCTGATGGGTTCCATTGATGCCACCACCCCCACAGAGGGCAATTACACTGTGCAATTCATGAACAGGCAAAACAACAAATTCACCTACCGCAGCACAGGCCGCTGGGCAGGTTCTGGAAAAATTGTTTTCCCGGTTCCTCAGGACATTTTTGGGGGCAATTGGACCGCTTACCTCTATTACGGAGGCAACTATTACCTTTCTGAACTGAACATCACCGGAAGAGACACCAACAACGAATACATGATGCTGTTTCCTCCCGGAACCGACATGGCCCGCATCAGTGAACGCCTCAGGCAACTGGGATACGGAGTCAACCAGATTCTGGACATGACCAAATACAACGCCGATCTGGGCAAAGGAAGCCTGTGCACAGGAAACATTGTGGTGGTCAAATCTGGCCGACCCGCAGGCATCACCGTCAATCACCTGCGCCAAAATTTCCCAGAATCCGAAGGACATGTGGATCCCAAGACCGTCCCGGATCTGGCAGCCACCTATCCCCAGCATCTGATTGATGTCAATGCACCTGCGGCTTTTGACCGTGGACTGGATGGATCTGGCATCGAAATTGCTGTTCTGGACACTGGTGTAACCCCTCAGGGCGAACTTTCCCTGCTGCCTGGGTATGACTTTGTTTCTTTTGACAGTTCACCCAAAGATGAATTCTTCGCCCCCACCGGTCACGGCACCATTGTGGCAAAAGTGGCTGCAGGCAAGAGCAGTGGGGTGGCCCGTGGGGCCAGCATCCGCCCGGTGCGGGTGTGTGACACAGATGGAACCTGCAGCATGGAAAAAGTCTTCATTGGCACCTGCTGGGCCCTCAAGAACGCCGTGGACCGCAGGAAGCTGGTGCTGAACCTCAGCCTGGGCAGCGAAACCCCTGAACCCATCTTTGCCAGCCTGTTCAAGGAAGCCAACTCTTACGGCACCCTGATCGCAGTTTCTGGAGGCAACCAGGGGCTGGAAGGCAGCATTCCCCAGTTCCCTGCGGGCTTCGCACCTGTGGTCTCTGGCATGATGTCTGTGGCAGGAGTGAACGGCAACAACCCCAATGCCGACAGCACCCGTGCCAATTACAACAGCATTGCTGCGCCCTTCTCTTTCCGGCTGCCCAACATCAATGGCACGGTGGTCAGCTACCAGGGCACCTCTTTCTCCAGCCCCATGGTGGCCGGAGGCATGGCCCTGTGGCGCAAGAAGAACCCCCAGTGGAGCCCTGCTGAGATCGTCAAGGACATGAAAGCCAAAGCCCGTGTTCCCTCTGGCTGGGTCAGTGGGTATGGCGTGGGCATTCTGGATTTCAAAGTGGCCCCCTGAACCCTTAAATTCAAACCCCTTCAAACCCTCCCTGAACCAGCCAGGGAGGGTTTTTGTGCACCCTGTCCAGATGGCGTAGAGGATTGTTGTGCCCAATTCGGTTGACTCTGCCCTGCTGACCCCCTAGAGTGAAACATGATGTTGACCGCTCTACACCTTCAAGGCAGGCAAAGACTTTCGCAGTTTTTTGCTGATCTGAGCGGTCTGTAGCCCAAACCCAAAGCTACTGCCGCTCGCATGTTCATGGTGCGAGCGGTTTTTTCATGTGAGGAGACAGAGGAGTCCAATGCTGCAAGAAGCCCGAGCACAGATCGAAACCGCAGGAAGCCTGGAGGCCCTGCAAACCGTGAAGACCCATTACCTGGGCAAAAACGGTGAAGTCACCAAGCAACTCAAAAGCCTGGGTGCCCTCAGCCCTGAGGAACGCAAGGTCAAAGGCCAGGAGATCAATGCCCTGAAGCAGGAAATCGATGGCCTGATTTCTGAGCGTGAGGTGGCCCTCAAAGAAGCTGCCCTGCAGGCCAAACTGGCCAGCGAAGCCATTGACATCACGCTGCCTGCCCTGTCCATGCCCGCTGGCGGTCTGCACGTCATCACCCGCATTCTGGATGATTTGTCGGACATCTTCACCCGCATGGGCTACAACGTGGTGGAAGGCAACGAGGTGGAAGACGATGCTTACAACTTCCAGCACCTCAACATCCCCTGGTACCACCCTGCCCGTGATCTGTGGGACACCTTCTGGCTGAAAGACGGTCGCCTGCTGCGCACCCACACCAGTCCCATGCAGATCCGCTACATGCTGGAACACACTGCACCCCTCAAAATTGTGGTTCCCGGCAAGGTGTACCGTTACGAGGCCACCGATGCCACCCACGAGAGCATGTTCCACCAGCTTGAAGGTCTGGTGGTGGGAGACAACATCTCCATGGCCGACCTGAAAGGCACCATCGCAGAACTGGCCAGGGGCCTCTTTGGTCCAAAAGCAAAGGTCCGCTTCCAGCCCAGCTTCTATCCTTTCGTGGAGCCCGGAGCAGATTTCGCTGTGTGGTGGGAGAACCCCAGAGGGGAAAGCAAATGGCTGGAACTCGGGGGCTGCGGGATGGTGCATCCCAACGTCTTCAAAGCCGTGGATGACCTGCGTGAACAGCGTGGCCTGCCCCGCATTTACGAAGGCAAGACTGGATTTGCTTTCGGCCTCGGTCCAGAGCGCATTGCCATGCTGAAATATGGCATGCCCGACATCCGTTACTTCTATGCCAACGATTTGAGGGTGCTGGCCCAGTTCAAAGGGGAGTTGCAGTAACTTGAAGAAAGCCGTCATGACAATGCTGGTCTCGCTCGCTCTGGGAAGTGTTCCAGCACAGGCGTTCAGTTTCGTGCTGGTGTACCATCGGGTGGGGGTCTCCAGTGGCATGACGCTGGGGGTGGCCGCAGGGTCCCTGAAGGATCAGGTGGTTCGCCTGAAAAACAGCGGGCACACCTTCGAGGTGGCTTCAAAAGCCCAGAACTGCAATGAAACCTGCGTGGTCATCACCTTTGATGATGGCTACCGGGACGTGTACGAGGAGGCTTTTCCAGTCCTGAAAGAGCTGGGGGTGCCTGCCACCTTCTTTGTGATCACCGAAAAAGTGGGGACAGAGGGCTTTGTCACCTGGGAAGAACTGAAGGAAATGCAGCAGGCCGGATGGGAAATTGACTCCCACACCGCCAACCATGCCCGCCTGATTGACCTGCCTCCTTATGCACTGCAGGCCGAACTGGAGAAAAGCCAGCAGGCCATCCGGGACCACCTCGGAACCGAAGCGCCCTGTGTGGCTTACCCTTTCGGGGTGCATGATGCACGGGTGCGCAACCTCACTGCAGAACACTACGACTGTGGTTTTGGCATGTGGATGGGCCTGAACGGAGACACCACCGACCCGATGGCCCTCCACCGCCCGTTCATCAGCCCCTGGGACAACTCGGATTTCCTGAATTTCAAGGCCCATTCGGGCATTGACCACACCCTGCTGATTGGCCTCCTGCCCCTGGCAGACTGGCAACTGGGAGTCCCTACAGACACCCGTGATTCTGGCCTCAACCCATTTCCTTACACCCTGCTGGGCGACATGGAATACGATCTGGACCTCTCCTGGGGTCAGCGCCAGCATGCCCTGAAGTACCGCAAGAATGACTTCAGTGCCCAGGTGTATCTGGAACGGGGACGGCACAGTTACAACGAACTGAGCGTGGCTTACCACCTTGAGCCCATCTCTCTGGGGGTGGGGTATGGCAACGGTGGCGTGATCCTGGGGGCCAGTGCCAACCTGCTGAACTACGGTGAGGCTTACGGCTACTACCAGCCCATGACCGCCCAGTACGGCTTCGGGACTGAACTCATCCCCCTCCCCTACCTGAGGGTCAAGAGCAGTTACGGCAACAAAGATGGCTTTGCAGCAGGCATGGAATACGCCCTGCCCCTGGTGCAGGAAGAAGGCCGTCCTTACCGCCTGAACCTCGATTACGACCAGCAGAAATGGCTGGCTGGAGGAAGTGCTTACTTTGGCAGCTTCAAGTTAAAGCTCTCCAGCGATTTCCAGACCACCGTCAAACTCAAATTCTCCGCGCTCTGGTGAGCGTGCCCTGAAAGGCTCTGACCATGAAAATCCCCTACAGCTGGCTGAAAGAACTGCTCCCCGCCGTTCCCACCGCCCATGAACTTGAACCTTTGCTGGCCCAGCTTGGCCTGCCCGTGGAAGAAATTGTAGATGTGTCTGCCCCTCCTGCCGGAGTGGTGTACGGCGAGGTCCTGACCTGTGAACCCGTGGAAGGCACCCAGCTGCACAAACTCACCGTGAATGTGGGAAGTTCTATGCAGCGCACTTTAGGCTACACCTTCAATCAAAAATTACCTATTGAACATCAAGAATTCCAGACCATCGTGACCGGTGCCCCCAATGCCCGTGCTGGTGTGGGTGTGGCCGTGGTGACCCCTGGAACCACCCTGGGTGAGGTGACCTACGGCATCCGCAAAATGCAGGGCATCGATTCCTGGGGCATGTGCGCCAGTGCAAAAGAGCTGGGCATCGGTGAAGGGGCCAGCGGTCTCTTGCTCTTGCCTATGGGCACCGCCCGTCCTGGCGTGGAACTGAAAGACCTGTGGGCTGCAGATGAGGTGCTGGATGTGGAGGTCACCCCCAACCGTGCCGATGCCCTCAGCGTGCTGGGTGTGGCCCGCGACCTTGCTGCCTACCTGAACCTGGAGCTTGTTCTGCCCAGCAAGGGTCTGGAAGCCAGCGGTGAAGGCGAAGTCAAACTGACCATCAGCCAGGAAAAAACCATCCTGCACAAAGATCCCGAGAACAAACCCCGTCTGGGCTGTGACCACTTCGTGGCCCGCACGGTCAGTGGTGCCCGGAACGGCCCCAGTCCCATCTGGCTGCAGCGACGCCTGATGCTGGCTGGAATGCGCCCCATCAACGCCATTGTGGACATCAGCAATTACGTGATGCTGGAACTGGGTCAGCCCACCGCCTTCTATGATGCCCGTGACCTTCCTGGAAAAGAAATCGTGGTGAACTACGCTGGCAATGAAAGCGCCAAAGCCCTGGACAATGCAGACCACGAGCTGATCGAAGGTCAGGACGCTGTGATCCGCAACGGCGAGGGTCAGGTCATTGGGATTGCCGGGATCATGGGAGGCCATCTGGGCCGCGTGCAGGAAGACACCACCGATGTGGTCATTGAAGCCGCCCACTTCGACCCCGTGCGCCTGCGCCGCACCTCCACCCGTCTGGGCCTGAAAACCGACGCCGTGTACCGCTACGAGCGGGGCGTTGACCCCAGCCTTCCCCTGTGGGCTGCAAACCGCATTGCTGAGCTGCTGCAGTCTGTCACGGGAGCCACCGTGCATGATGGGGCCACCATCGTGGACCACCGACAGCCCGTGCAGGACATCCTGCTGGACGCAGGTTACGCCAGAAGGCTGCTGGGACTGGACATCGACATCCAGACCATGCAGCAGGTGCTGGAAAAACTGGGGGCAAAAGTGGCCGTGGATGGGGACACCCTGCGCATCACCCCACCCTCCTGGCGCATCGACATGCTGATTCCAGAAGACGCCATCGAGGAAATTGCCCGCATTTATGGCTACGACAAGCTGAACGAAACCCTCCCCAGCATCCAGGTGAATGAGGACAACATTGGGGCAGACCGGGAAAGCCGCCTGCGCCGGGAAGTGAAGCAGGTGTTCTCTGGACTGGGTTTCCAGGAGGTGGTGACCTACACCTTCACCAACGCAGAAGAAGCCAGAGCAGCAAAAGCGCCTGAGCCTGTGGTGGAACTCCGCAACCCCCTGACCTCGGACCGCACCCACATGCGCACCGCCCTGTACCCCAGCCTGCTGAAAGTCGCGCAGACCAACAAGGACGAGGCCCGACTGCTGATCTTCGAGGTGGGTCACATCTTCCCGAAAGAAGGCGAAACCGAGCGTCTGGGTGCCCTGATGCGCGGTCCTCTGGCCACCGGAAACTGGCAGAAAGGCATTGCCAGCGACTTCTACACCTTCAAAGCCCTGCTGGAAAGTGCCGGTCATGCCCTGGGAGCAGACGTGCGCCTGAAAGCCGTTAAGGACAATGCCCCCGAATACCTGCACCCCGGCATTGTTGGCGAAGTGGTCTGGAACGGGCAAAGCATCGGGCACATCGGGCAGGTGCATCCTGCAGTGGCCTTCAACCTGGGCCTCAAAGCCGACCTGTACCTGCTGGACATCCAGCTTCCCCTCCCCGAGCGGGAATGGTCCTTCAGCGATGTGAACCGCAACCCTGCTGCCCTGCGCGATCTGGCCATCATTGCTTCCAAGACGGTGAGCTATGGCGAGATCGAGGACCTGATCCACGCGCACGGAGGCAAGCTGCTGGAAAAAGCGGAGGTCTTCGATGTGTACGCTGGAGCGCCCATTCCTGAAGGTCAACGCAGCATTGCCGTGCGCCTGACCTACCGGGGAAGCCGCACCCTGCAGGACACCGAAGTCAATGCAGACCTGCAAAGCCTGATCCAGAGCCTCAAGAACGCTGGACTGGGCATCCGGGAACAGTAAAAACCCCAACTGATGTAGGGGCGCAGCGTGCTGCGCCCTCTTGTTTTCTCTCGATCAGTGTTCTGCATCCTTATGTCTCCCACCCTTTTTGCGATCTTTCCGTGCTTTTAGGCCATTTTTCTTATCCCAAAACCCTTGACCTGTGCTGCTTCTTGATATAGAATCCCTAATGCGCCTCGAGGCGTAGCGCAGGCCGGTAGCGCACTTGGTTTGGGACCAAGGGGTCGCTGGTTCGAATCCAGTCGCCTCGACCAACGAAAGAGCGTGAGTCGGCAAAAGTTGCCTTGCGCTCAGGAATGCGGGATTGGTGTAGTGGTAGCACAGCAGCCTTCCAAGCTTCTGGCACCAGTTCGAATCTGGTATCCCGCTCCAAAAAGAAATCGCGCCGGAAACGGCGCGAATCTTCTTAAGCACGCGCTCTTAGCTCAGCTGGATAGAGCAACCGCCTTCTAAGCGGTCGGTCGTAGGTTCGAGTCCTACAGAGCGCGCCAATTCGTCTCAGACAGCAGAACAGCCGTCTGGGATTTTTTCTTTTTCTGGATGCACTCTGCAGGTCACCCCTGGAAGTTCAGAAGTTTCTTGGCTCAAACATTCTGATAAAAATGAAAATTTTACCTTCTTATCTGATCAAAACAGAAGTTATCCACACCCTTGTCCACAGCCTGGGGATAACTCCAGCAGGTCCGCAGGTGCGCCAGGCAGTGCTCTGTCAGGGGTCCCGGTGTAAGGTTTTTTGCTTGCTGGCCATCCGCCATTTTTCTGATGTTCTGCCCCACCCCCATGTCTACCCTGAAGCATGCGAATGAATCCCATCATTGAAAAATTGAAATCCGGTCAGGAGGTCACCTTCAAGCCCAGAGGCAGCAGCATGGTTCCCCTGATCCATTCGGGTGAGGAGGTCACCCTGACCCCCCTCACAGATCAGCATGTGCTGACCGAACGCACCATTGTTTATGTGCAGGTGAAAGGCAGTGTGTGCTTGCACCTGATCACTGCCATTTCAAAAGACCGTTACCAGATCAGCAACAACCAGGGACATGTCAATGGCTGGGTTGCCAGAAACCGCATTTATGGGGTGCTGAAAAGGTAACGCAAGTCCTTACACAGAAAAGAAATCCGTCAGATCTGGATGTGTTTAATAGAACAAGTCCTATGAAGCAGGGACGAATTGACCCGAGGGCGACACTCGGGTCTATTTGTTTTGAGGGTTTCATGGCTGCCTTTTTTTCACCAAAACAAAAACAGGTTTCTGACAGACAAGAGTTCTGTGAGAAAGCCTGTGCCACAATGCCATCAGGTGGTCCATTTCAAACTGGCCCTGCAGACCACCCCACAATTCAAGGACCCCCAGGGAGGCTCAATGCGCAAACAGATGCTTTGGCTTTGGCGACACACCAGACCTCACCACAAGTGGCGCTCCAGACGCTAGGGGGGTGATCCTGAATCTCCTACGCCCATGATGGTCAACTGGGTGCAGCCGCAATCAGACTTCTCTGAATTGCCGAAGATTAATTCCATGAAGCCCTCTGACCTGTTTCAGAGGGCCTTGTCGTTTTTCAGGTGCCCATGACTGCAAAAAACGCAATGTCCATTCTGGAATGCTGTTGATTTGCAGCTGACCGTTTTTTTGCTAAAATGTCTTTGATTGGAGGCAGGTTTGCTGGATTCTTCATCTCCCCTCAAAGAGGCCCTCAGGCGCACCTGGATCAGTGTGCAGAGGAGATTTTCCATGTTGCCTGGAGGGGCAGCCGTGGGTGTTTTGCTGGCCTGGATCCTCAAACCCACCGTGCTGGCGGTGCTGTCAGGTGCCCTGCTGGGTGCTTTGCTGGCCCTGCTGCTGATTGTGGCCCTGCGCTTCCCCAAACACCACCAGCGTGCATTGCGTGGTGAATGACCTTACCCCAACGTTTACACATCCACACCCCATAGGAATAAGGCTGGCGTTCAGGCCAGCCTCTTCTGTTTTGGCTTTCTGAAACCCTGAACGTTCAGGGTTGTTTGAGGGCTGCGGATTCTGAATTTGCAGCTGGGGTTGCAGCTGGAGTGGCCTTGATGGGTTTGGGGGTGGGAAGCAAGCGAACATTCAGCACAAAACCATTGGGGGTGAACTGGATCTGCAAGGGAAGCTGCAAATCCACCATGCCCTGAGGGGTGGCAAATTTTGCCACCAGAATGTGGCTCTCCCGGGCTTTTTCGATGGTGGTCACCAGGTCCTCGAAATCTGCATCGTCCCGCTCCAGCTGGGTGTGTCTTTCAAAGTCATAAATGGCGGCACTTTGCATCGGAGGGATCACCTGTGAAGGCACGTTCACCATGTCCAGTCGGGTTCCGCTTTCATTGGTGAGGCCCAGTTGCACCAGCATCACTGCCCCCTCGCCCAGGTTGAAGGCCTGAATGCTGGGGGTGTGCAGCAGGTTCTTGATTTTCTTGTCTGCAACGGCGGTCAGGGCCACCTGACCATTCAAGGTGAGCATGTAGGAATCTGGCATGGATGTCTCCTGGAGAATGGAACCTGAAACGCATCTGGCAGCACATCGGCTGTCTGGAACTCAACTTGATTCAAACACGTCCAGTCTCACAAATTCCTTATGCAGTGTCTGTAGGGTTTTTCCTGTATGGACACCTGAACCATTGTGAGGGCTGCAGTGACAGCAAAGTCAAAACCCCCTGTCAAAAAGCGCATAATCACATCAGGGCTGTCCAGGATCAAGCAAATCCACATGGACAATTCCAGGAGGCAAGATGGAAATCACCATTTTTACCATTGTGATTGTTGTGCTGGCCGTGATCATCCTGATGAGGGGTGTGGTGATTGTTCCGCAGGGGTACCAGTACACCGTGGAACGGTTCGGAAAATACGTCAAGAGCCTGGAGCCTGGCTTCAGCGTGCTGGTTCCTGTGATGGAGCAGGTGGGCCGCCGGGTCAACATGATGGAACAGGTGCTGGACGTGCCCAGCCAGGAAGTGATCACCAAAGACAACGCCCTGGTCAAAGTGGACGGGGTGGTGTTCTATCAGGTGCTGAACGCCGCCAAGGCGTCTTACGAGGTGAGCGGCCTCAAAAACGCCATCATGGCCCTCACCCAGACCAACATCCGCACCGTGATGGGTTCGCTGGACCTGGACGAACTGCTCAGCAAACGCGATGAAATCAACGCCCGACTGCTGGCCGTGGTGGATGAAGCCACCGAACCCTGGGGTGTGAAAGTCACCCGCATTGAAATCAAGGACATCACCCCGCCTGCAGATCTGGTGGAAAGCATGGGTCGCCAGATGAAAGCCGAGCGCGACAAGCGTGCCCTGGTGCTGGAAGCCGAAGGTGCCAAACAATCTGCAGTGCTGCGGGCTGAAGGGGCCAGACAGGCTGCCATTCTGGAAGCCGAGGGCAAAAGACAGGCCCAGATCCTGGAGGCCGAAGCCAGCAAACAGGCCGCTTTCCTGGCCGCAGAAGCCCGCGAACGCCAGGCAGAAGCAGAAGCCCGTGCCACCAATCTGGTCTCCGATGCCATTGCCAAAGGTGGTGTGCAGGCCATCAATTACTTTGTGGCCACCCGTTACACCGAGGCCCTGGAGAAAATGGCCTCTGCAGGCAACCACAAGATCATCATGATGCCCCTGGAGGCCTCCAATGTGATTGGTGCGCTGGGCGGAATCGCCAAACTGGCCCAGGAAACCTTCAAGGAGTGATGGCATGGACTGGCTGAATCCGTGGCACTGGTGGATTCTGGGCGGCATCCTGATGGTGCTGGAAATCATGCTGCCAGGGGTGTTCCTGCTGTGGCTGGGGCTGGGGGCCATGGCCACAGGGTTGCTGTCCTGGCTGGTTCCAGCCCTTTCGGGTCAGGTGCAGGTGCTCATCTTCGCTGTGCTCTCGGTGGTGCTGGTGGGCACCTTGAGGGGGGTGTACCTGAAGCAACTGAACCCCAAAACCAGCGAAAACCTCAATGACCGCACCGATGCCCTGATCGGCAAAATTTGCACGGTGACCGTGCCCATCCAGATGGGTCAGGGCAAGATCAAGGTTGGAGATTCGGTGTGGAAAGCCAGCGGTCCAGATGCCCCGGTGGGCAGCAAAGTGCGCATTGTGGCCGCGCACAACAGCACCCTGGAAGTGGTGCCTGTAGAGCAGGTCTGACTGGCACAGGGCTGACACACCCCCCTGCCTGCAAGGTAAGCTGGAGTCGTGAAGCGTTTTACCTCCAGCAGGGTGTCCCAGATGCCCGAGAGTGTGTTCCTGCAGATGGACGCCGCCAAAAAAGCGGCCCTGGCCCGTGGCCTTTCCCTGATTGACCTGAGCATTGGGGCCTCAGATTTGCCCCCTCCCCAGGTGGCGCTGCAGGCCCTTTCCGATGCCGTGTGGGATCCCAGCACCTACGGTTACTGCCTGCGCAGCGGATTCACCCCCCTGCTGGAAGCGGTGGCAGACTGGCACCAGCAGCGCTTCGGGCAAAAGCTGGACCCTGCCAGAGAACTGCTGCCCCTGATTGGCTCCCAGGAAGGCTTCTCCAACCTGCTGCTGGCCACCACCAACCCCGGAGACCTGATCCTGCTGCCTGATCCGGGTTACCCCAGTTACCTGGGCGCCGTGGCCATTGCAGGCCTGCAGACCCATCTGGTCCCCTTGCAGGAAGACCAGAACTTCCTGCCAGACCTGCAAGCCATTCCTGCAGACGTGGCTGCGCGGGCCAGCGTGCTGGTGCTGTCTTACCCCAACAATCCCACCTCAGGGGTCGCCACCCCTGAATTCATGCAGCAGGCTGTGGATTTCTGTTTGCAGCATGACATCCTGCTGATCCACGATTTTCCCTATGTGGACATGGTCTTCGGAGATTACGAGGCCCCGAGTGTGCTGGATGCAAAAGGGGCCATGGGCTGCGCAGTGGAGCTGTACAGCATCTCCAAAAGCTTCCACCTGGGAGGGTTCAGGCTGGGCTGGGCCGCAGGCAACAAAGACGCCATTGCAGCCCTGGAACAGCTGAAAAGTGCTGTGGACTTCAACCAGTACGTGGGCATCCAGCGGGCAGGCATTGCCGCTCTGGGCCTCCCCAGATCCCACACCCGGCAGGATGCCCGGCGCCTGATGGAACGCCGGGACGCGCTCTGTCAGGCCCTCAGGGGAACCGGATGGGACATCTCTGTGCCCCAGGCCAGCATGTACGTGTGGGCCAGGATTCCTGCACCCATCTCCTCTTTTGATTTTGCCCTGGACCTTGCCCGTGAAACGGGTGTGACCGTGGCTCCAGGACGGGCCTTCGGGACCAGAGGAGAAGGCTTCGTGCGTTTTGCGCTGGTCCGTGAACCCGCTATGCTGCAAGAAGCGGCCCAGAAAATTGCGGGGTTTTTAAAAGAGCGGGTGTAAAAAGCCAGGACCAGCAGCAACCCGGCAAGGCGTTTTGAGGTGGTTGCCGTTGGGCGCAGCGTGCTGCGCCCCTACAGGTCTGGTTTGAAATTTCTACCAGGAGGGCGAGGCACGCCTCGCCCCTACAGTATGGATCCATCATCTCTGAATTGTGCTTTTCGCCCTCGGCATTGTTTTCGGGTACCATGAAGCGTCATGACCCACTGGAACGCCCTTGTCCTTGGCGGAGGAGATCCCAGCGATCCTTTTGCTGCCGCCCACCATGTCCCGGTCAAGCCCCTGATTCCCATTCATGGGAAAGCCATGGGTGTGTATGTGCTGGAAGCCCTGAGGGATTCAGGTGTGATTGCCCACATCGCATACATTGGACCCACCCCGCCAGAAATTCAGACCCTGATTCACCAGACCTTGCCGGACCAGGGAAGCCTGATTGGCAACCTGGAGTATGGGGTGCAAAACATGCCTGCAGGGAACCGGGTGCTGGTGGTGACGGCAGACATCCCCATGATGACTGCATCCGAACTGCGGGAGGTGCTGGCCAGTGCTCCAGACAGCGGTCTGGTCTACCCCATCGTGCGCAAAGAGGACTGCGAGAAAGCCTATCCTGGGGTCAAACGCACCTATGCTCGCCTGAAAGATGGCACTTTCACCGGGGGCAACATCTTCATCCTCAAGCCTGAAATCGTCAGCACCTTTTTGCCCAGGTTGAAAGAGATGCTGGCCCACCGCAAAAACCCACTGAAACTGGCAGGCTTGATTGGGATGGGCACGCTGATCAGGCTGCTGACCGGTCAGCTCAGCCTGGAAAGGCTGGAACACAAAATTGGCAGCATCCTGGGGGTCTCGGTCAGTGCCATGCCCACCGGGTACGCCAGCATCGGGACCGATGTGGACAAAGATGGAGACCTGGAACTGGCCCAGCAACTGCTTTCCAGAAGCTGATCACGCTGGCAAAATTCAGGCTGTCCAGATTTCAGGAGCTGGTGCGGCCCTGCAAACGGGAAGGCACCAGAAATTTGACGGCGTGGGGAATCACCCTGGCGGTCAGGGGGGTGGTGGCATCCAGCAATTCTCCGTCGTACTGCACAGGCAGGGGCGGGTCCGACTGGATGCGCACGGTTTTGCAGGTGTAGATTTCCACCCCTTCTGGAGCAGGTATGGTTCTCAGGCCCATGCGGCTCACAAAGGAATCCATGATTTTGGGCACGATGGCCAGAGGGGTGTTCCCCTTCACCACCACCACGCTGAGCAGACCGTCTGAAGGGTCAATGCCCGGAGCGATGGGAATGCCAAAATTGACCATTCCGAAGTTGGCCAGCAGCACGCTCATGCCACGGGTTCTGACCGCCACACCGTCCAGTTCCAGCAGCAGATCGGCCTCGGTGGCCCGCAGGTTCTTGAACACCCCCATGAAGTAGGCCAGCGCCCCAAAGTTGGGTTTCAGGGATTCGCTTTCCCGGATCATGTCTGCATCCAGGCCCGCGCCAGCCACCATGGTGAAACCAAAAGTCATGTCCTGCACATGGAACTCTGCCAGATCACACGTGAGGATTTCACCGTCTTTAACCACCTGGGCCAGCTCCCGCACGCTGGGCAGCAAACCCAGGTTCTGGGAAATCAGGTTGGCGGTTCCAGCAGGGTAAGCCAGCATGGGTGTATCCAGTCCGATCATGGCATGGGCAACGCTGCTGACCGTCCCGTCTCCTCCGGCGGCAATCACCGCATGGTATTTGCTGGCATCGTAAAGCAAATCCTGCACCAGCAAATTGCGATGCAAATAGCGCACGGTGATGCCGTAATCTTCTTCGTGAAGCAGGTGCAAAAAGCCGTCCAGGGGGAGCATGCCCTGTCCTGATCGGGGATTTCGAATGACAAGCAGTTCTTTCAGCATATATAGGTCAGTCCAGGGGTTAAAACTGATTTCATTGTACTTGCAGAAAGCAGAAAGCAGAAAGCAGAAGGCCAGATTGCCCAGGCCCACGGGGGGTTTCACTGAACTTCTGACTTTGACGAGCAAGAAGCCCACTTCTCCCCAGGGAGAATTTACTGCAGGTCCAGCAGGAACTTTTGCAGCACCTCCACATGCTGCTGCAATTCTTCCAGGTGGATGTGTTCATGGACGGTGTGGGCCAGCCTGGGGTTGCCCGGTCCGAAGCCCACCGTGGGGATGTTGTGGGCGTGGGTGTAGCGGCCATCGGTGGCGAAGTTCCAGATGCCAAATCCATCGTGGATGCTTTTGACGTGCTGCTGCAGGTTTTGCACCAGCGGGTGGTCTGCCTCGATGTGAAATCCAGGGGTGTTCTTGAGCGTCCACAGTTCAAACACCTGGTACTCTACTTTCAGGCCTGCTGTGAGGGTTTTCAAAATCTGGCGCATCTCTTCGGGGGTGCTGGTACTGCGCCAGTCCAGCACCAGGCTGACGGTATTCGAGGTGACGTTCTCCGAGCCGCTGTCACAGCTGATCTGGGTGGGCGTCAGGGTGTGCTCTCCCACAATGGGATGCACTGGAAGGTCATACTGTCTGAGCCGCCCCAGAAATTCAGCCAGTTCAAACATGGGGTTCTGGTCATGCAGTCCAAAAGAAGCATGGTGCGCAGCCCCCTTGAACACCAGGGTCACGTGGGCCACGCCACGGTGTCCCAGCATCACCTGATTGCTGCTGGGTTCTCCCACCACCGCTCCGGTGAGTTTCAGCACCTCACCGTCAGGGAGGGTGAAAGGCATTCGGGACAGAAATTCAGCAATGCCCTTCCCTCCGGTTTCCTCCTCCACAAAAGCGGCCAGCACCACGTCTTTTGCAGGGCGCTCTCCCCGCTGCAGCAAACCTCCCAGCGCGTAAATCTGGGCACTGAGGGGGCCTTTGATGTCTACAGTTCCCCGGCCATGCAACACGTTTTTTTCCAGCACAGCCGCATATGGGGGGTGCTCCCAGAGGTCCACATCCCCTTCATGCACATGGTCCAGGTGGGAAATCAGCAGCAGGGCCTCTCCACACGCTTTGCCCCGCACCACCCCGATGGCGTTTCCGCTTTCATCCAGGTAAGCGTGGTCAAAACCGAGAAGCTTCATCTCCTGCACCACCCGCTGCCCGATGGGGCCTTCAGAACCGGTGTAGGAGCGGGTTTTCAGCAGTTCCTGCAGGAACGACAGGCCTTCAAACACGTTCCACCTTGCGTTTGTAGGCTTCCAGATCTGCCCTCAAACGCTCAGGGGTGAGCTGGTCCTTCCAGACGCTTTGCAGCTCTCTGGGCAATTTGTAGGAGAGGGCCACATGCACACGGGTGTTTTCGGCATCGATCTTCTGGAAGGTCAGGCTGCCTGCCGTGTCCAGCATGCTGCCGGGCTTGGAGCGCCAGCCAAACCGCTCCTGGTGGTCATCAAAGACCATTTCGATGTCCCAGTCTGCCAGCATGCCCAGCGGCACCTGTCCCTTGAAGTTCACCTGGTCCCCCCGGAACTCCACTTTCTCCAGGTGGGAGAAAACCTGCGGCAAATTGGGAAAATTGCGAAGCTGGATGTACACCTCGGAGAGGGGCTTGTGCAGCACCACGCTGTCCTCCAGGTAGATGTCTCCGCTGGAGGTCAGGGCAGAAAGTTCATCCTGCGGCTTCAGCCCGCTGTAAATCAATGCTCCACCCAGTCCGGTGAGGGCAATTCTGCGGGCACCCTTCTGCTGCAAACCCACCACGGCCAGCAGGGCACCTCCGGCAACTTTCAATATGCGACCCGTATTCATGCCTTCATTTTAAGCCGAAGGATGCTGAAAAAAGGGTGGATGGCTTTCAAAGCAGACCCTCCACCCATGGTGCTGTTTCAGATGCTCCCATTGGAACAGCTTGCCCTCACCCTGAATCCCATCATCCCCAGCCCAGAGGCAGGTGTTCCATTCCGGGACGGGTGCGCTGCAACGCCATGTGTCTGGCACGTGTGATCAGGCCTTCAATGGTGTCAGAGGGAAGCGCCAGGGTGGTGCCCATGCTGACCTGCGGGTGGAGTTCCTGCTCTTTCACGGTGAGGGCAGCGCTGGAAAACAGGGTGTGCAAACGGGCCTGCAGTCCACGCAACTGGGCTTCATGGGCATGCCGGATCACCACCACGAACTCCTCACCATCCCAGCGTCCCACCGTGTCCAGCGGACGCAGGCTGCCCAGCAAAATCTGCCCGATGAGTTTCAGCATCTGGTCTCCCACCCCGGTGCCGTGCTGCCCGTTGAACTCCTGAAAATCGTTCAGGTCCATGAACAGCACCCCGAAAGGCCGTTCATGCTGCACCAGATCCGCAAGGGCGCTTTGCAGCACCTGCAGCAAATACTTGCGGGTGCCCAACTGGGTGAGGGGGTCTTTGAGGGTGGGATCATGAATCACTTCCAGTTCACGGGTGGGACCGGGGTGCTCGTGGAAGAGCTCAATCACGCTGACCACATTGCCACTGGCATCCCGGATGGGAATGGCATGCACGTCCAGGTGCATCCGGTGCCCATCGGCATGGCGGGAAAACACTGTGGAATCCACAATTTTCCCCTGCATGGCCTGCATCACCGAGCCATTGTGGGTCCAGACGCTGCGGCCCACATCGTCGGTGTGGGGCAGGTGGTCGTAGCAGTACCCCCCCAGCACATCGCTGGAGGCATGCCCGGTGATGCGCTGGGCAGCATGGTTCCAGTACTGCAGTTTCAAGTGGGTGTCAATCAGACAGGCCCCTTCTGAGAGGTGTTCCAGCATCTGAATCAGGGGCGGGGCGGAGGGCGATTCGGTCATGATCACACGCTCCTTCTGGCATGAGGTACCCTGATTTTAAGCCCCCAGACAGGCACGGCTGAGGGCAGATGACCCGTGCAGGAAAGCATGGTGATTGCAACTGCCTCAACAACACAAAATCCTGAATGGTGTTCCCTTCCCGCTGGATCATCCCTGGCTGCGCACAAAATCCATCAGGTCATGCACGGTCTGGCGGTCAAATTTGAAGTTCAGACCACACTTTTCATAGAGTTCTGGCACAGAGAGGCTGTTTCCAGCTTCCAGGGCCTCCAGGTACTGCTGCAGGGTTTTTTCCGGGTCTTGCTGCTGGTTTTTCCAGAGTTGCAACGCCCCAAGACCACAGAAGGCATACTCGATGTAGTAAAAGGGCACGTAAAACACATGGAAGAAGTGCCACAACTTCTTGCGGTCTGCCTCGAAACCATCCCAGGCTGGCACTGGACGGAAACGCTGCAGAAGTTCCAGGGCTTTCTGGTCCAGCATTTCAATGGTCACATCTTCAGGGGCCTCGCTGTACACCCAGTGCTGGAAGGCATCCAGAAAACAGCAATGGGGCAGGTTGTGCACCATCTGCCAGATGGCCGCCCCTTTTACGCGCTCCATTTCCTGTGGATCAAAAAACGGGTCCAGTGCATCAAGGGTGATCAACTCCATGGCGGTGGAGGGCACCTCAATGAACTCACTGGAAGACATGTGGTTCCAGTAAAAACGCTGGCTGTGCATGCTCAGAAAATCATGGAAAGCATGCCCGGACTCATGCAGGAACACTGAAACATCTCCAGCCGTACCCACCACCTGCTGAAACACAAAAGGCAACTTGCTGACAGGCAGACTGGTGCAATACGCCTGACTCAGTTTGTTTTCCCTGACCTCCAGATCCATGGCCTTGTGGTCCCGGAACAACTGGAACATCTCGGCAAGTCTGGGGTTGAGCCTGGAAAACACCTCTGCGCTTCTGGCCACCAGCTCTGCTGCAGTTTTGAAAGGCTGCAGAGGAGCACAGTCTGGTGGGTCCACCCGGTCATACCAGTAAGCATCCCAGGGACGCAGCACCTCCAGACCCAGGCGTTCCCGATGCTGCTCCAGCAATTCCAGTGCGAAAGGCACCACTTCTGTCTCGATGGTCTGGTGGAAATTCAGGCAGTCCTGAGGGTTGTAATCAAAACGGTGGTATTTGTCCCACATGTAATCCCGGAAGCTGGCATATCCGGCATTGCAGGCCAGCAGGCGACGCAATTTCAACATCCGCAAAAACAGATCATCCAGCACCGGAGCAGCCTCACGGAAAGTCTGACGGCTGGCTTTCCAGGCTTCTTCACGATCCTGGCGGTCAGGAGACAGCAAAAAAGGGGCAAGCTGCGGCAAGCCCAGTTTTTCTCCTCGAAAATCCACTTTCAGGGCGGCATTGATCTGGGTGTATTCCTGTTCCAGTTCAGAGAGCTGCATCTGCACCTTGATGTTCTCCTCTCTGAACAGACGGGCATCGGCCTGAAAGCGCCGCACCAGACGCACCGCATCTGCAGGCAGGTGGCTGAGGTCCAGAGACAGCAGTTTCTGCTTGAGCGCTCCGTTCACCCTTTCCCGCTCAGGATGAATGTCTGTCATGAATTCACGGTAGGCCGTCTGGGCTGCTTCATCCCGGGTGTCCAGGTGCGCCCTTAGGGTTCGCACGGCCTGCACCTGATCCAGTTCGGTTTCCAGGTCAGACCAGTCCAGCAGAAACTGCGTGATGTCTTCTGGATTCACCACACCGTCAATGAGGTGCTGGTAACGGGATTGGTAATTTCCCCAGGCGATGGGAGCATCTTGCAAAAGTGAATTTTCAATCTCTGGCATGGGCTTCATTTTACATGCTGCAAAACAAAACCCCTGTCGGACTCCATGGGGGAATTCCAGCAGGGGATCAAAACAAAAAATTCGCCTTTAACGGCGATTGATAAAACAAGTATATCCCGATATGCAAAATTCGTCAAGGATATCCAGTCAAAATTTCAAAATCCCGCAAAAACTTCGGTTGGCACCTTCAAAAACACTGCCCCTCATGCTGCCAAAAGGGCTTGACCTTCCCGCTGGGTGAAGCCCTAAACTCCTTTCCATGCAAGACCTGCTGCATCTCTTCTGAGACAGCAGGAACCTCCCCTTTTGTGGCAGGCATGAAAGGGCTTGACCTGGCCCCAAAGGCCAGCCCTACACTTCTTTTCAAAGGAGCGTGAACCATGAACGCAAATGACATTCTGCAAGCCATGTGTTTCTTCAAAGGCATACTGGAAATGAGGGAACCCGAGGTTCCCCAGCACGATGCCCCTCCTGCACCCCACAAACCCAGTGCATTGCAACGCCTCGGGCAGCGCCTTTTCAGAAACCGGACTGCCTCTGAGCCCCAGCCCACCCTGCGCAAAAAACAGGGCTGAATCCTGCACCCCTGCTGAAAGCCATCTGGCCGATTCTGCCTCCAGACCTCCCGGCAATAGGGCCTAAAAACCCCTGTGCCATTCGACAGATCTGCTGTTCTGGCAGGTCTGTTATGCTTTCTCCTGTCCCTGCAAGGGGACGTTTGCGAGGATGGTGGAATCCGGTAGACACGCTGGTCTCAGAAGCCAGAGCCGAGAGGTGTGGGGGTTCAAGTCCCCCTTCTCGCACCATGAAGGCCGAGGGCACAGAGCCGAGGGCCGAGTGCATCAAAGCTGAAGGCAGAAGGCAGAAGGTAAAAGGTAAAAGGCTGAGAGCCCAGAGCCGAGGGCCGAGAGCTAAAGGCAGTAGAACGGTTTGTAGCCTGTCCTGACTGTATTGATCTTTCTGCAGTTCACTTTCGGATAAGGTCCGAAGTCCTTTATTTCCTTCAAAGCAAAATCTGTGTGGAAGGTAAAGCAGCGGAGTGGTCCGCGACCTGTCTTGAAAACAGGGTCACCCAAAAGGTGTGGGGTTCGAGTCCTCTGCCTTCCGCCAAAAACCACATTTTGTTTGATCTGGTGGCTCAGTTGGACAGAGCACACGGCTACGAACCGTGGGGTCGGGGGTTCGAATCCCTCCCGGATCACCATTTTTTCATTGCACATGCAGCATGCACCCATCGTCTAGCGGTCAGGCCCCATTCTGGGTGCCGTTCTGACCAAGACAGCGGTCAGGACCACCAGCTTTCTCCTGGTGTACGGCAGTTCGAATCTGCCTGGGTGTACCAACCTGCCCCGGCTTCTGGCCGGGTGTTTTTGTGCAGAAAAAACCTCCTGCTCTGAGGGCAGGAGGCCAAAACAAAAAATTCGCCTCTGTGGGCGACTGATAAATACATTGTATACCGGTATGCATTATTCGTCAACCATAACCAGGGCATGCCCACCAGAAACAAAACATCCCAGAGTTTGGCTCCGGGATGCATGAGATCTGGTCGAACTGGCGGGACTTGAACCCGCAACCATCCGCTTATAAGACGGACGCTCTCACCATTGAGCTACAGTTCGGTAGCCAAAGGGAGCAACACTGAACCACCCGAGATTTCGGGTTGGTGTTCAGTGGGTTGCAGGTATTCGTTTCTGCATGTGAGACCAGTCTAGCAGGAAAAACAAAAAGCAGACCACGCACGGGCAGCCTGCTCTGGGACCAAAACAAAAAATTCGGCTTTTCGCCGATTGATATAAATATTGTATACCAGTATGCATTATTCGTCAAGTCTTATCACCCATACCCATCAACAGTGGATGGCTGTACCAGCGCTTTCCGCGTTTGATCGCAACCAGCTGGTCCCGTTCCACCCATTTGCGCAGGGTGCTTTCTTTGACCTCCAGCACCTTGCTCAGCTCTGAAAAGGGCAGCAGTGGCTCTTTTGTTTCCACAGCCAGAGCCAGCAAAGTGTGCATCTGTGGGGTCAGGGACGCTGTGAAC
The DNA here is from genome assembly GCF_014646895.1 of Deinococcus roseus. Lineage (NCBI taxonomy): Bacteria > Thermotogati > Deinococcota > Deinococci > Deinococcales > Deinococcaceae > Deinococcus > Deinococcus roseus. Next base: position 32,954 of record NZ_BMOD01000026.1, on the reverse strand, counting down.
AGGGCCACCAGAGGTTCCCAGTTGCCCTGGTTCAGAGCCTGCAGGAGGTTCTGTCTGGAAGGTGCTGGAAATCCAGCATGCAAACCTGCATCTGCTGCTTCCAGAGCATGGTAGTACGTGTCTCTCTGGATCTGTTCTGTTCCTTTGATGATCAAAGGCGGCAAACCCTTTGACACCGCCAGATAATTCAGCACAATGCGTCCTGTTCTGCCATTGCCATCTCTGAACGGATGGATGCTCTCAAAGAGGGCATGGGATTTGGCAAGCGCCAGAACCAGGGGTTCCTGTTCCAGAAGCTGTTTTGTCACCTGTACAAACACCCTGACGTACTCCTCGACATCAAACTCTGGAGGACGCACCCTGGCTCCCAGAATGCTGATCTTTCCCTGACGGAACTGTCCCCGGTCCTGGGTGATCTCTCGAAAAAGCTCACTGTGGATGTGGCGGATGGTCGCCAGATCGATGTGCAAGCCTTGTTCCTGGTGGTATTGCAGCCCAAGGTCATACATGCTCTGGGCAATGCGAAAGTAATTGAGGATTTCAGGCTGGGTCTTTCTGCCTGAAAGAATCAATTTCAGTTCCTGTTCTGTCGCGAAGTACCCTTCTATGGAAAGGCTGTGACGGGTCTCCTCATGGAGCATGTAAAGCCACTCGTTGTTGTGTACAACAGTGTTGGGCACCCCTCCCAGGGTTTCCAACCTGTCTTTGAGGCTCTGGATTTTGTCACAGTGCTTTTTCAGTGGTTCTTGCATTTCTCCTTCCAGAATATGATTTTCCTTCTGTCACAGTTTAGAGCAAAATTGCAAAGTGTGACAGGTCATAACCCCTCAGAGACAGGCAGGTTTACACAAGACGAAACCCCCGGCACATGCCAGGGGCCAAAACAAAAAATTCGCCTCTGTGGGCGACTGATATAAATAGTGTATACCAATATGCATTATTCGTCAAGGATAACCACAGCATGTCCTGCCTGATTCTTAACGCTTGACCTCTGGCAAATCCAGTTGCACCCCAAGCCTGTCAAAAGACACCTGCTGCATGTGCTCTATGGCGTGGTGTCTGGAGGCGATTTTGAGGGCACATGCCAGTGCCTGGGTTTCTGTGGGGAAGGCATCGATCAGGAGCCGCTCTCCATCCCGTTGCAATCCATAGACCCTCCATTCCTGGTCCTGATAAATGGTCTGAACGCCAACCAGTTCTTCAGGATGGAGGGTGCAAAGCCAGAAGACACATGCAGCAACGAAGGACCCCAGAAGCACCAGCACAGTGATCGTGATTTCAAAAGCCATTTGAGTCTCCTTCAGAGATTTCCAGATTCTTGTTGATGGCTACCAACAGTTTGGTAACTGTTTCAAGTTCTATGGACCCGATGCCTTTCAAAGCCCGACGCGCAGATTCATACGATACGCCTGAATTTTTGGCGAGATCTGCAATGCTCCAGCCCTTCTGAACCAGGGCATCACGCAGCACACCTGCCAGATCTTCTCTGTTCATGGTCACAGCTTAACCTCCCAGATTTACCAACGTAATGGTGATATCCCTTATGTGATGGGTGCAAAGTAGAATCCTACTGACATATCAGTACCCCCTCAGGATGCCTCATGCACACGAAATACGGAGTTGCCCTCACCGAATGCCGTGAAATGGCCGGGTACCCCAAACAGACCGCAGCCGCCAGGGCCTCTGCAAAACTGGCAAAGGACCTTCCAGAGCACTTTGAAGCGTTCAGCCAGCAGTGGCTGTCCCGGCTGGAAAAAGACCGCACTGGAACAGAGATTGACCGCTCTGTGCGGCCCAAACTTCGCACGCTGGCCTACCTGCTGAAACTGAACGGGAAGGCGTTTGAAGAACGCATTGGGGTGTCCATCGGGCAGGTGCCCTTGCTGGACCAGGGGGCTGAAACGCGCAGCCTGCAACGGCTGGAAGGGGTGCAGAGCCTGAGGGGGGATCTGGTGCTCACCGCTGCCATGCAGGCAGAAATCTGGATTGAGCCAGGGAGCACCACAGGGATGCTGGTGTACCAGATCAACGGAGAACACTGGACCATCAGCCCGGACAACCCCATACGTCCTGAGCAGGAAGCCCTGGGGTCTGTGGTGAAGGTGGAATTCGGGAGAAAAGGGTCCCAGGTTTAGCAGGATGCCTTTCATGGGGTTTCTTCTGTACCAGAGGTTTGAAGATCAGAACTTATCATTTCCAGTAACTCTGAAGGACGGCACTGAAGAGCAACAGAAAAAGCTTCCAGGGTCTTGAGGGTGATGTTTTCCCTGCGTCCATTTTCGATGGTGCTGATGTCTGATTTCTGGATTCCTGAAAGCTCTGCCAGTTCTTCCTGAGAGATGTTCAAATGCTGTCTGCGAGAGCGGATTGCATGGCCTATCCCCTTCATAAGTAAAATTTACCATATATATTATCTTTAATAATAAGAATATTATCTAGGATTTCGGTCAGGAAAATCACTAGTTAGGATAAATGATAACTAAGGGATATGGTAAACCTGTATCTCCAACCATCTGAGACCCCATGACAACACTGACCCCAAAAGAAGCTGGAGCCTTTCTCAAGAAAAAACGCCAGAGCCTGGGCCTGACCGCAGAAAAAGTTCTGGACAACACCACCATTCCCCATGCGCCCTATCTGAGCAGCATTGAGAATGGCAAGGTGAATCCTGGGCGCAGCAAACACTTTATGTCGCTGGCCCAATATCTGGGGCTGTCTCCAGAAGAGATTGAGCAGATTAATCCTGACCTGTTTGTGCAGGTGGTTCGGGCAGAGCCTCAGGGGACTTCTGAAGGGCCAGAGCGAAAACTCCAGCAAATCAAGATCAAAAAAACGACACGAGGAGATCTTCAGCTCTCCCCTGCTTCCAGGCCCACGCTCTGGATTGACCCGGAGAAAAAAGAGGGATTGCTGGTGTATCTGATCAATGGGGAACACTGGATTCTGAACCCAGAGAATCCCTTGCAAGCTCCTGTTGAGGCGCTGGGGGCACTGGTCAAGATTGATTTTGAGTCCTGATCTCAGGTTTGATTTGTGACCTCTGGGGCTCCAATCCATAAAAAGAACCCCCAGCACACGCTAAGGGCCAAAACAAAAAATTCGCCTCTATGGGCGACTGATATAAACAGTGTATACCGTTATGCATTATTCGTCAAGCATAACCACAGCCATCCTGTACGGTAAGGTGAAAAGAGCGCATGGACAGACCTGAATTGATCCAGATTCTCACCCAGTTGAACCTTTACAACGACGAAAGCCAGTATCCCTTGCTCTGGGAAACCTACGAAGAATTGTGCCACCATCTGGATGATCTGACCCCAGAAGATCTGGAGCTCTTACTGCAGCCAGTGCTTCAAACTGACACCCATCCAGAATTGAATGATCGCCTGCTGGGTTTCGTGGAGTTTCACATTGATCAGCCTGAGATGTTTGCTGCTGTGATGGATGTTTTGCTGCACACCAGAACCAGAGGTTTCTGGTTCGATCTGGTTCTGAAACATGCCCTTCAATCTGAAGCATTTGACCATTGGATCGAGCACACCTTAGATCATGCTCTGCTGTCCTCCTCCGAAGCCAGCCTGCTTTCTGAAAATCTGGCACTCAGTTACAGCAAACATCAGAGCCTTCTAAATCTCTTGCAGAGCAGGGTACAGAAAATCACCCAGGAGGCCAGATCCCCATAACCACCTTCATGCACATCCTTCCCGAAAAACAGCACATCCGTCTTGTTCTCCCCTCCCAGCAGGCAAATGCACTGGCCTGGAGTTTCATCACATGCCTGAACCACATCAAGGATCAGACTAAGGAGGTTATGAGGGTGGGGCAGGAAGCTGGCACTGTTCTGGTCCTGCACTTCAGGGATCAGGTCCAGAAATACGGTGAAGTGACACTGGATCTTCTGTCGTTTCAGATTTTGCAAAAGCTGGTGCAAGGGTCTCGCCGAGTTCGACGTTGGCAGCAAGGCTCTATTCAGAGTGGTTTTAGCTTAGGAGAGTTTGATGAAATACAGTATCGAATGACACAAATAAAACTCACTCTTTTAAACTAGGTGATCTAATTATACGCTCTTTATAGACAATTGCTAAATGATCTACTAGCATCAACAATTTTTACATAAATTAGATCCTTACAAAATATCTTTCAATAAACTCAATACCATCAATAATCACCACTTTAAGCTCATTTATACTTTCTACATAACAAAATACTATATTTCCACTTGATATGTTAGTATCCGGTAAAGAAAAATTTCCTGCTTTATTTCCAATAGTCAAGTAAAACACCGAATATAAAACTGTAACGTCTCCTTTATAAACTTCACCATCAGTGATTATAGAGTATTTAGTAATTTTATCGTCAAACTTTGTGAACTTTATTTCAGTATTACCCAGAATCCAATTACCAAAAATTTCTTCTGTGTATGGAACGCTTATATTACGATCAGCAATTACTTTAATTCTATTTCTCAATCTTAAAGCTTTTTCGTCATATTTTGCCGACTCTTCTTTTTCTTTATCTTTCTCTGTCTTGATATTTTTTAAAAGATTGAACGCGTTCTCATGAGAACTATCAATCTTAACGTGCTCTTTCAAGTATTCTTCTGCTTCATCAAGATATCTAATTGAATATAAGCCATTTGCATAATTTGCCGCTCCCAAAGTATTATTATTTTCGGAGGCCTTTTTATAATATATACTGCTCATGTATCTCATACCAAGTCTTTCATAAGCTACTCCTAGATTGTTCAAAGCGCCAGAATTATTTTCGTCAATAAGGATAAGATTCTTATAGTGTGCCAGTGAGAGCAGATTAAGCCCCAGACTCGAATAAGAGTATGCGGCATTAAATATTTGGTCACTATTTGAAGCACTTAAGCTAATATATTTCTCACTCAACAATGAACGAAGGGCATGATTGTCTCTATTAATATCTATTAGTTTTTCCAAAAGCATTAATTGTATTTCAGTATTTCCTTCATTCTGTTGATATATTTTTACAATATAATCCTCCGTTTCTTTTTTTCCTACAGACAAATAGAAGAATATTAAGCCTTCATAGGCTACTATTTTTGAATCATTATCGGTATACTTAGATAGTATCTCATTAGAGCAATCTCTGGCAGAAATTTCATCTTTTAGATATCTAGCAGCATAAACACTAAGTTCCAAAGCATATTTTTCCAGCAAAGGATCATTTCTAAATTCCATTAATTTGTCTCTTGTAACATGACCAAAAATATACTTTAGATAAATAAAGAATACCTCAAGCTTTCTGTAATCTAGTTCATTACGATCTTTAAGGTTCTGTCTTGCAGATTTATATATATCTTCAGCTTCATTAGTTTTTTTATCTTCTAGTTTTTGGTATATTCTCATTCTTACATCCATTAAATAATCAATCTCGCTGAGATTCTCAGTTTTTATCCCGTCATCTTGAGGGACCATTTTATTATGCTCATTTGATTCAATCTCTCTTTTAGTTTCAGGCTCCATCTCGGGAACTTTTTTTGAATCCTTATTTTTATCTGACTTCTCCTCTATCGACTCTGCAGTTGTTAGCCCAGTAGTTTCCATAGAAAATTCTGTATTTCCTCCCTTAATTCCAACTCTACTTAGTCTATCAAGAAGTTTTGACAATGACTTTTTATTAAAAATAACTATAAGAAGAACACTTATGGAAAATATGAAAAGCGATAAACCCGTCAAATGCTCAAGTAACAATTTTAACAGTTCCATCTCATCCTCCAAAGGCATAGAAAGATTATCGGTTCTCTTGGCCAATTTAAATTAACTACTCACTAAATAAATAGCATCCAATAAGAATTTATATTTTAAGAGCGACTAATAAGATTAGGATGCAGATTTTAATCTGCATCCTAATCTCGAAGCAATCACCCGCACTTAGAATATCCGCAGGCCTGGCACTTAACGCACCCTTCCTCACGGACCAGAGCTTTGCTGTCACACACCGGGCAAACACTGGTTCCAGTCTGAACCGCGTCCCCCGAGTGAGCAATAAGGGTTTCTCCTGTTGACACGTCAGCATCGGTGCTTGCGCCCTGGATCTGTGCCACCTCAATCTTCTGGGTGGGCTTGTTGAAGGTCTCCAGGGCCACGGCCACCAGATCGGCCTTGGACCCGACCAGCCTGCCGTTGTAACTGCCATACAGCCCACCGTTGATGCCCCTCAGGGTCTTCACCAGTGCACCGGCAGGCACCCCGTATTGCAGGGCAATGGACACCACACGCCCGAGGGCTTCACTGTCGGCGTTGGCTTCATCTCCGGCCCGTCCAGAGGTCACAATCACTTCCACAGGTTTCCCCTGGGTGTGGTTGATGGTCACCAGGAAACTGCGGCGGTGCCCGGTGGAGGGATCGGTCAGTTTCACCATGTCGGTGATGCCTTCCAGACGGCTGGGGCGGTCAAACACAGGCTTGCCAGGAACGAAGACAGGGGCTGCTGGAGCCTGGGTCTTTTCGCCCTCGGCTCTCGGCTCTCGGCCCTCGGCAGCTGCCACTGGCGTTTCAGTGCTCTCAGTTTCCTTCTTCTTGGTCGTTTTACTTGTGCTCAGCACCTGGAACTGGCGGGACCCATCGCGATACACGGTGATCCCTTTGCAACCCGTCACAAAGGCCTCATTGTAGGCATCCTGCACATCCTGCACGGTGGCTTCGTTGGGCAGGTTGATGGTCTTGCTCAGGGAGTTTCCAGCGTAACCCTCTGCATCAAAGGCCCGCTGAACGGTGCCCTGCATGCGAACGTGCTCCACAGGTTTGATGTCGTGGGCACACACGAAGACCTGACGGAGGGCTTCAGGAATGAAGTCCAGACCCTGCAGGCTGCCGTGGTTGTTGCTCACAGCGTCGGTGATGCGGTCCCAGTCCCATTTGCCGTTCTTCTCGAAGGCGGGTGCAGCGGGGTAGGTTTCCAGCAGTTCCACAAAGAGGGGGTGCAGCAGGGCCTTGTACTCGCTGCCGATCTTTCTCCAGATGAAGGGAGAGAACACAGGCTCGATGCCGCTGGACACGCCCATCAGCATGCTGGTGGTTCCGGTGGGGGCCACGGTCAGCACGGCCACATTGCGACGGGGAGCGTGGGGAATCTTGCCTTTGTGCTGGGGGTCCTGGCTGATGGCATAGTAGCCGCGATCTGCCCCAAGGCGCTCGCTTTCAGCAATGGATTCTTCGCGCAGGACGCTCATGATCTCGTAAATGGCTTCGCGTCCGGCTTCGTTGTCGTAGCGCAGGCCCATCTTGATCAGGGCATCTGCCAGGCCCATCACACCCAGACCGAGGCGGCGCAGGGTCTGGCTTGCAACGCGGTTGTCTTCCAGGGCGAATACGTTCACGTCAAGCACATCATCCAGGAAACGCACGCACTTGCGCACATCCTGACGGAATTCAGCGAAGTCAAAGCTGCTGTTTTTCACGTAGGCTGCAAGGTTGATGGCCCCGAGGTCGCAGGGTTCACCCACGGTCAGGGGGATCTCTCCGCAGGGGTTGGTGCTCTTGATCTGGTAGCGGTCCCCGAGGTCTTTCAGGGCGCTGAATTCGTTGATGCGGTCCACGAAGATCAGGCCGGGTTCACCGGTGCTCCAGGCATGCTCGGCAATCTGGTCCCAGATCCACTGGGCAGGGATGCCGCCATCGTAATAGGGCACGCCTTTGGCCCCATCGATGTCCCGCACGGGAAGCTCGGCGTATTTGCCTTCGTATTTCTCGTGGAGGGGCTGGATGTAGTATTTTCCGGGCACCTCCTGGGCCGCAATCTCCCAGAGGCCTCCAGCCTGCAGCACGTCCCAGAAGCGGTTGCTGACCAGAATGGAGATGTTGAAGGTGCTGATGTCGCCTTCTGCAGCTTCCCGGTCCAGGTCCTTGGCGGTCAGGAAGTCCAGCACATCGGGGTGCTCAATGGAAATGGTGGCCATCCCAGCGCCCCTTCTCGTTCCTCCTTGTCGCACCACACGCAAAACAGGCGCATAGCAGTAACGCAGGGTGTTGATGGGTCCAGAGTTCTCTGCACCAAGATTGGCCCACTCCAGGAAGTTGTCAAACAGTTCCACCAGGAAGCTCACCGGACCGGAGGAGGTGCCCCCGGAGCCTTTGATGGGACTGCCTTCTGCACGCAAGGGGGTCAGGTCAATGCGGGGTTCGATGCCCACCTTGGCGGTCTCTGCAACGGCCCTGGCAGCGTCCACAATGCTTCCCATGTCGTCTTGAACTGGCAGCACGCCTTCGGGCAGGCTGCGCACCACAGCGACCCCGTTCTGGCGGGCCAGGGTGATCAGGTCCATGGGGATGCTGGTCCCGTAAATCACGCGGGTCCAGTTGCGGATCGCCATGGGTTGTTTTTCACCGTCTGGCTGGGTGGGCGGACGCATCATGCCTTCAATGAAGTCCTGCACATCTGCGTGGGTGGCGCTCATGTAGGTCCAGCCCCGCACGCCCTGATCAGAGCGGGTGTTCACGCCTCTGGGGGTGTACACGTCCAGGTTCACCCCGTTGCCGCCGCCCACCTTGGTCACCAGGGCGAGTTTTCTGGCGACTTCCATCACGCCTTCAAAGCTGGAGGGGTCGTGCTCGGTGGCTCCCTGCACGAAGCAGTTCAGCACGTTGCCGTGCTGGGTGCCTGCTCCGGCCAGCACCCTTCCTCCGGGGCAGAATTTTTTCTCTGCCATGAGGTCAAAATACACCTGAGTCCACTTTTCCCGGGCCTCGACAGGCTCTGCACTGGCCACCCACCTGGCAATCCGCTCGAACATCCCGGCGATGTTCTGGTCTCCGGGCTGCATGTACTGGCGTTTTGCGATGTGCTGGGCGTTGTCGTCGAATTGGCTGAGGGTGCGGTTCTCAAGTTGGGTCATGGAGTGCTCCTTGGTGAATGGTCGCTGACGGACAACAAGACTTTGTTACGTTTTATGCAAAGTCTGAATTTTGACAAATTAAAAACCCAAAAGGCCGCATCTCTGCAAGCCTCTGGGTTTTCATCTGTGTTGCTGATACTTTAATACTAAATACGGTACTGCGCAAGTCTTGACAGTCTATATATGATGCTTTATGGCAATTGGGTTGGTGTAAGTGTAAGGGTCAAAAAACCCAGTGCTGGCGCAGAAAAATAGAGACCATTAGTTTTTCAGCAGAAAATCATCCTCAAGTCAGCTGAACCCAGAGGAGGGTCAACGGCCTGTCATGGTACACCCAGGGTTCAGCTGGTTTCCATTTCTCTGGTCACGCTTGAGGGCACGGGACGCTTGAAAACCAGCAAACTGCTCATCCTGCTGGATGCCCGCCAGAAGCCCTCCGATTTGGACCCGGTGCAACAGCCTTGCCAGATTTCGTATGATGGGCCCATCGAACTGGTGAATGTGCACAATGGACCTTTGAAGGTGGTCCGCTTGCCTTTCATCCATGCAGGACCAGAGGAGGAACATGCGTCTACTTCGCGGCATTGGCTGGATTTTTCTGCTGCTGCTCATCCTGGTGGCAGCCGCCATCGGGTACCTGTATTACCAGACCTACACGCCCAAAACCGGGGACCTGAAACTGCAGGGCCTCAGTGGGGAAGTCAGAATCAGCTGGGACAGTTACGGTGTCCCACACATCAAAGCCAGAAACAGCGATCTGGATGCCATTTTTGCACTGGGTTACGTGCATGCCCAGGACCGCATCTGGCAGATGGATTTCCAGCGTCGGGTGGCAGCAGGTCGCCTCTCTGAAGTGATTGGAGAGAGCGTGCTGCCCCAGGACAAATTTCTGCGCACCTGGGGTTTCTACAAAGCCACCCAGGAAGCGTACCCTGCCCTCTCTGAGCGCTCCAAGCAGATTGTGCTGGCCTACACCGGAGGAGTGAATGCCTACCTCGCCACCAGAAAGCTGCCCCTGGAATTCACGCTGCTGGGCTACAAACCCGAACCCTGGACCGCCATCGACACCTTAAGCTGGGCCAAAATGATGGCTTTCGATCTGGGGGGCAACTGGGACGATGAAATCCTGGCTGCTCAGGTGCGGGCCAAACTGGGCGAGGAGGGCCTGAAGCAGTTCTTTGCCCCCATCCCCGACTCAGACCCCACCATCCTGAGTGCAGATGAATTGAAAAAAGAGCAGATTTACAAGGAACCTGTGGCAACAGATGCCCCGGTTGCCCTCACCCCAAGAACCCTGAACACCCTGACAGCCCTGCTGGATGTGCAAAAAAGCCTGGGCATGGAGAAGGTGCCAGACAAGGGTTCCAACAACTGGGTGGTCTCTGGCACCCGTACTGCTTCTGGGAAACCCTTGCTGGCAGACGATCCCCACCTTTCCTTAAGTGCTCCGGCCCTCTGGTACATGGCTGAAATTCAGGGACCCACCCTGCATGCCATTGGAGGCACCATTCCTGGACTTCCTGCCGTGGTGATTGGACGCAACGACCGCATCAGCTGGGCCGTGACCAACACCGCACCAGATGTGCAGGACCTTTTTGTGGAACCTGCAGGCACCCCCCTCACCGAACGCACGGAGACCATCAAGGTCAAAGGCCAGCCCGATGTCACTTTGAAAGTGCGGGAAAGCAAACACGGCCCCATCATCAGCGACATCAATGAAGATGCAAAAAGCCTGGGTCAGGTGGTCAGCCTGAAATGGACTGCCCTGCAACCCGCAGACACCACAATGGATGCTTTCATCGGGCTGAATTACGCCCAGAACTGGCAGGACTTCACCGGGGCTTTGAAGCTGTACGTCACGCCCACCCAGAACTTCCTGTATGCCGATGTGGACGGCAACATCGGATACTACGCCCCCGGAAAAATTCCCCTCCGGGACGGCTGGGATGGCAGTGAACCCGTTTCTGGGGACAAAGACTGGACGGGCTACATCCCCTTCGAGCAGCTTCCCCACGTGTACAACCCCGAGAAGGGCTACATCGCCACAGCCAACGAGAGACCTGTTCCAGATGGCTACCTTTATCCTCTGGGCTCAGATGAGATGTTTGCCACCCGTTACCGCAAAGCCCGCATTGAGCAACTGCTGCAGGAAACCCCCAGACACACCGTGGAGTCCTTCAAGCAGATCCAGAACGACACCTACAGCCTGGTGTTTCAGGACCTCAAGCCTCTCCTGCTGCAAACCCAGACCCGCAGTGAAGCTGCAAAACAAGCCCTGGAGACCCTCAAGAACTGGGATGGTTTCCAGACCCAGGACAGCACCGCCTCCACCATCTTTGCTGCATGGTACAAGCAGCTCTCCTACATGGTCACAGACGAACTGCCTTTCGTGACCGAACGCAGGCACCCTTACTTCATTCTGGGCCAGCTGCAAAACGAGGGCATGTACTGCAAAGGCCCCCAGAGCCAGAACTGCGCCGAATACCTCAGTGTCAGTCTGGAAAACGCCCTGAAGGACATCTCAGAACGCCTGGGAGACAACCAGAACAACTGGCAGTGGGGCAAACTGCACAAGGCCCTCAGTGCCCACGTGTTTAAGGACAACAAACAGGTGGGCTGGATCTTCAACCGGGAAACCTCCACCCCTGGTGGGCTTTATACCGTCAATGTGGGCAGCTACAACCAGAAGACCTACCTGCAGGACCACGGGGCCAGTTACCGCCAGATTGTGGACCTCTCCAACATGGACAACAGCCTCTTTGTGTTCTCGCTGGGCCAGAGCGGCAACGTCTTCAGTGCCCATTACGCCGACCTCTCACCGTTGTGGCGCAGCGGGGAATACCTGCCCATGAAGTCTTTTGAGGGCGGGCAGGGGCTGACCCTGCAGCCGTAAAGTTCAGGAATGAAAAGGGGAACGGGGTTGAAAAGCCGTTCCCTTTCTCTTGCAGGTCACTGACTTTAAAACTGCCTTTAAAACTGCCCCGCCATCTCTGCTGCCCCCAGAGGTCTGGAGAACAGAAAACCCTGCAGTGCAGTGACCCCAAGTCGGGTCAGGAATTCCCACTGGTACTGGGTTTCCACACCCTTGGCGATCACTTCCAGCTCCAGGGCCTGCGCCATCTGGACCACGGAGGCCAGCAAGGCTTCGTCTTTGCTGCCCTTGCGCTCCGGGTTCAGGTTCTGAATCAGGGCACGGTGGAGCTTGACCCCATGAATGGGATGGTTTTTGAGGGCCGTAAAGCTGGTGAACCCTTCCCCAAAGTCATCGATGAACAGGCGCACCCCCAGGTCTTCCAGCACGGTCAGGCGGCTCTGGGAGCGTTCCAGCTGGCGGGCCAGCAGTTCTTCCTTGATTTCCAGTTGCAGGAGGGACGGCGAGAGGCCACTGGCTTCCAGGGCCTGCTGCACCACCACAGACAGTTCCGGGTGCGAGAACTGCCGGGAGGAGACATTCACACTGAGGGTGCGTCCAGGCCAATGGGCGGCTTCCTGGCAGGCTTTGTGCAGCACCCAGGTTCCGATGGGCACACTCAGGCCTGTGCTTTCCGCAATGGGCAGGAATTCCAGCGGGGAGACATTCCCGAACACCGGATGGTGCCACCTGAGCAGCGCTTCTGCGCCTCTGGGCTGGCCTTCTGCAGTGCAGTAAGGCTGGTACACCACGTCCATTTCTGCGTTTCTGAGGGCCTGGTGCAGGGCCGCTTCCAGGGTGATGGGGGCCATGCGGTCCGAGGATTGCATGCCGTGCAATTCAAACCCGCTGCCCTTGGCCTTGGCCTCGTACATGGCTTTGTCGGCTTTTTCAAAGAGGTCCTGGTAGGTCAGGGCGTCTTCTGGAAACTCCGCAAACCCAATGCTGGGTCCCACATGCAGGTGGTGCTGGTACAGGTGGAACATCGGCTCAAAGGCCTGCATGATGCGCCGGGCCACCGCCAGCACGGCTTCGGTGTCGGTGATGGAACGGATCAGGAAGACAAATTCGTCTCCCCCGGTGCGGGCCACGGTGTCTTCTGCCCGCAAGATGGGTTCCAGACGCCTCGCCACCTCGATCAGCAGTTCATCCCCGACATGGTGCCCCAGGGTGTCGTTGATGGTCTTGAATTTGTTGAGGTCCAGCACCCCCAGGGCCAGACGCGTTCCGGTGCGGGAGGCGTGTTCCAGGGCCACCCGGAAACGGTCGGCCAGCAGCAGGCGGTTGGGCAGTCCGGTCAGGGCATCGTAAAGCGCTTTGCGTTCCAGTTCCTTCAGGCGCTCTGAAGATTCCCGTTCCATCTTTTCCTTGGCGAGGCGTTCGGTTTCGTAACGGCTGCGCTGCTGGTCCAGTTCGGTTCTGGCCCGTTCCAGTTCATGCTGGGTGGCAAGCTGACGGGTGCGCTGCTCTGCTTCGGCTTTCAGGACCTGGGATTCCAGCTGGTGGGATTCCCGGGCCGTTTGCAGGGCCTGGGCAATGCGCCCTTCTTGCTCCTGCACCTGTGAGGACAGGGCCAGAATCCTGGCGAGGGCCCGCTTTCTGCTGCTGCCCCGTGCCAGTTCTTCGGCTTCAAAGAGCACATCGGCGGCCAGGGTGAGGTGCTGTTCCTGCAGGTGGGTTTCGGCTTCATTGATCAGCACCTCCACCAGGATGTCCAGGTCCTCGCTGGTGCGGGCCAGATTGATGGCATCATGAAAAGCCACCAGGGCCTCCTGCACGGCTCCACGCTGGCGGTACAGCACCCCCAGGTGCCTCAGGGCTTCGGCAGCAATGAAGCTCTTTCTGGCCGTGAGGTCCAGTGCGGCACACAGCAGCTGTTCGGCCTGATCAAGCCTGCCCCGCCTGAGCTGAAACTCTCCATAGTTGGTGCTGAGGATGGCCTCTCCCATGGGGTGTCCGATGCTGCGCACAATCTGCAGGGCCTTCTGGTAATTCTGCTCTGCACTGGTCAGGTCATTCAGGTCATCGTAAACCCGGGCCAGGTTGGTGGAGATGCTGGCCGAAAGCACATCTCCATTTCCTCCTGCAATGGTTTCTGCTTGCAACAGGTAATCCAGGGCTGTGTTGAAGTTTCCCAGGTCGGTGTACAGGGAGCCAATGTTGCAGAGCAGTCCAGCCTCTCCACGCAAATCTCCCAGCATGTGACGGATTTCGCGGGCCTCCTGCAAATGAAAAAGCGCAGAATGGCTGTCTCCGCGTTTGTGTTCCAGTTTGGCCATGCCATTGAGGGCATCTGCCAGGGTCTCCTGATCGCGGTACAGCCTGGCCCGCACAGCGGCCTGTTCAAACAGGGCTGCAGCCTTTTCGTCGTCCTCATCTGCAAAAAGCCGGGCTTCTTCCAGCAGGCGTTTGGGGGTTCTGACATTGGAGGGGTTGAGGTCAGGCATGGGCACCCTTTTGTGTTGGCTTTGTTCTATTTAACCACTTTTGGGGGAGGGCTTCCCTGTGCTGGGGGTGGATGCTGTGGTCTGACCTGCAAACGGAATGCTGAACGGAATGCTGAAATGGATTTCCCACGGGAAGACCTCTGCTCCCCGTGGGAAAGGTGGGTTTTACCTGAGGGCCTGCTTCAGGAAAGCTTCCATGTTCAGCAGGCGATTGGTGCTGGTGGATTCCATCAGGGTGGTGAGTTTCCAGCTGTTGGCTTTTTCGCCGAGGGCCAGGGCCAGGGCACCTGTGACCACCGGAGCACTGAAGCTGCTGCCCGTGGCAAGCACCACACGCCCTCCAGGATAGGCGCTGAACATGTTGACACCGGGGGCCAGGATTTCATTGCCCTGGTTGTTCCAGCTGACACTGCTGCCATCCTGGTTCACACTGCCCACGCTGAGGCCGGAGAGGTCCAGCAGCGGATCGCTGCCAAATTGCAGGGCTGGAGCCAGGGGTTTGCTGGCGCCATCGTTGCCTCCAGAGGCCACCATCAGTACTTTCTTGCTGGCAGCGTAGAGCATGGCGGTGTACACACTGGAGGTGAGCTGATCGGTGCCAACACTCAGGTTGATGACCTGCGCCCCGTTGTTGGTGGCATCATAGATGGCTTTGGCCACATCTCTGGAGCGGCCCGAGCCGTCTTCATTGATCACGCGGTACACCTGGATGTTGGCTCTGGGGGCAATTTGCCGGATCAGACCTGCCACTGCAGTGCCGTGGCCGTAGGCAACATCACTGTCAGAGCCTTCTTCACTGGCGTTGTTGTCCCAGTCCAGGTAATCCCAGGCAGATTTCACTCCACCTTGCAGCATGGGGTGGTTGAAGTCCACACCTGTGTCAATCAGGGCCACATTCACATTCAGACCCAGATTGGGGGCCAGCGCCTGGGCTTTGTCCAGTTTGATCATTTTGAAAGCATTGGAATTCTCAGGAGCAGGCTGGAAAACCCCTTCGATCCACCAGCCGATGCCTCCAATCCACCATTTGACGGCACTGATCCACCAGCCCAGACCCTGGTTCCACCAGACCACGCCCTGGTTCCACCAGGTCACTCCATTGGTTTGATAGGTGCTTTTGTCGGCCAGGGTGACATCAAACACGTCGGCAGCCCCGAGTTTGCTGATGTCAGGGCTCTGAATTTCAGTGTGGGTTTCAGGGGCAGCCACAGGAGCAGGGGTCTGACTGCAAGAGGCCAGGGTCAGCAGCAAGGTGGTGAAAAGGGTCAGGCGTTTCAGAACAGAAGTGTGTGACATGGTCACGTCCCTCCTAGGCTCCCGAGATTCGAGAGAGGGCATCCGCAAAGCAGATGCATGCAAGCCACGGTGATGTTTTCAAACATCACTGCGGCGGCCAATAGCCGGTCGCACCACTGACTCCACCCTTCCCAGGTGCCCGCATACAGGAAAGGTTTCAACGTCTCTATCAGGCAGAGGGTTTGGCTCTGTGCTGATCTGCCCTAAGTATGACAAAAAAAGCCCTTTAACGTCAATCCACACGTCAAAAACGCTTTTTCCCGAATACCAAAAATGCCCTCCAATACGGGAAATTCCTGACCCTTTAGATTTTCTGTACAGCTTGCTCAAACATGCTCAGTTTGGCTTCAGAAAATCGCTCACACCACCCGGGTTTCCTGCTGCCTGAACTGCTGGTAAGAGCCACTGTCCAGCAGTTCCCTCAGCACCAGTACGGTCTTTTCCAGCTCCTCCTCGGTGTTGTAAAAAGCCACCGGAGCCATGCGCAACAAATCCGGGGTCCTGAAATCCGGCACAATTCCCCTGCTTCTGAGCGCCAGACTGAGCAGCCTGGCATCAGGGTGCTGCACGCTGACATGCCCCCCCCGGTGCTCTGCTTTTCTGGGGGTCACCACTTTCAATTCGGGGGTGTGCTGGTCCAGCAGGGCCATGAAATGTTCGGTGAGCTCCAGCGAACGTGCCCGGATGTCCTGCATGCCCACTTTCTGGAACGCCTCAAGTGCCCCTTCCAGGCCAGCCAGCGCCAGAATGCTGGGGGTGCTGATCTGGTACGCCCCTGCTCCATGCTCCGGGGTAAAATGCTGGTGCATCTCGAAGGTGCTGGATTTCTGGTGTCCCCACCACCCCCGCAGTCCGGGCAGCTTTGCAAAGTGCTTCTGGTGCACAAAAAGACCGCCAGGAGCCCCCGGACCTGCATTCAGGTACTTGTAGCTGCACCACACCGCAAAATCCACACCCCAGTCGTGCAACTGGTGGGGCACAGATCCTGCAGAGTGCGCAGCATCCACCCCCAGCACAATGCCTTTCTCCCGGGCAAGGCTGGCGTACTGCCCGATGTCCAGCAACTGACCACTGGCGTACAGCACCGTGGGGAGCAGCACCAGCGCCACATCGTCCTGAAAAGCAGCTCTGATGTCTTCCTCTTCCAGGGTGTAGCCATCCCTGGAGGGAATCAGGCGCAGTTCTGCCCCTTCCCGCTCTGCCCAGGATTGCAAGGCGTAAAGGTCACTGGGAAAATCCAGGCTGGTGGCCATCAGATGCCTGCGCTGCCCTGTGGGTTTGTAAAAAGTGGCCAGCAAAGCATGCAAATTCATGGTGATGCTGCCCGTGGCAATCACCTCTTCTGGCAAAGCCCCCATCAGGTTCGCCAGGGTGGGACTGAGGGTTTCGGCCAGACCAAACCAGGATTCCCAGCCGTTCACCGCCTGCTGTTGCCACTCCTGCAAACGGCGCTCAATGGCCTTCAGGCTGGCATGGGAGGCGAGGCCCAGAGAATTGCCGTCCAGATAGATTCCGGTGGGGTAAATGAAGTCCTGTCTAAGCATGTGTCAGGTATTCTAACCTGCTGGATGCTCAGGGCTGCAAATGGTGGGTGTCAATCTTCCAGAAAGAGTTGCAGGATGCGCACAGCACTGGCCTCATCAAGTTCACCCTTGGCCCGGAAACGGCCTTTCAGGTCCTCGTCTGCGCTGATGGTGGTGAAGCGCTCGTCCTGGTAGTGCACCGTCACGCCAGCCTGACGCAGGGCGTGTCCCAGCGCGCGAACCCTCTGGGCCTGCTTGCTGGGCAGACCATCGGTGCGCAGGGGCAACCCCATCACCACTTCGGTGGCCTCCTCCTGCTGCATTTTGGCCTGAACGGCAGCCACATCGTTTTGCAGTTTCTGGCGGTGCAGGTAGCCCCGGCCAAAAGCCAGCCGTCCATAGCTGACCGCAAAACCAATGCGTTTTGGACTGGCATCCAAAGCCAGGTAGGTGGTGTCGGGGTTTGCAGGGGTGTCGGCCATAAGGGTTCCGGGGTTTTTGGGGCAAAAAAAATCGCGGTCTTTTCGCCGCTTATGTTGATTAATATAGCACGTTATGCAGCCC
This sequence comes from Deinococcus roseus, assembly GCF_014646895.1. Lineage (NCBI taxonomy): Bacteria > Thermotogati > Deinococcota > Deinococci > Deinococcales > Deinococcaceae > Deinococcus > Deinococcus roseus. Next base: position 15,350 of record NZ_BMOD01000026.1, on the reverse strand, counting down.
ATGTCAAGAATATGCAGAACAATATGCAAAACCACATCCAGCATCCGCCACCCGGCCCATGCAAAACCAGGGTTTCTCCCGTCACACTGGGAACATGATTGAAGCCGTGCCCCTTCTGAAAAAACAGCGTGCCCTCTACGAGGTGCCCAGAGGGATGGAGCGTTTCCAGGCCTACCTGGATTTGATGATAGACGGACACCCGGAGCGCCTGCCCACCCTGCCCCTGCAGGCCCTCAACCCCATGGCCCGTGAGCATGTGGCAGAACGCCTGGATGAACTGATTGCCGCTGGAGCAGATGGGTGGTTGCAGGACTTCGCAGCAGAACTGAATGCGCGGCTGCCAGACCGCCCAGACCGCAAGATCTGCTGGGTGATGGTGGACGATGTGAAAGGCGGCTGGACCCACCGTTACCTCAACGATGCTTCCGCAAGGTTCAATCAGGCCAAATACCACCTGGACTGGATTCCGGTGATGCTGTGGGTCAGCGAAGATATCAAACAGGAAAACCTGCGGCGTTCTGCCTTTTCAAATGCTTTCCGGCATTTTTACATGCTGCAGCATGGCGCTCCAGAAACCCTGCAACAGATGCTGGATCAGGAAGGACAGGCCCAGCGTTTTGCCGAAATCCCCCTGACCTTCTCTGCAGAAGAACTGGAATACACCTCAGAGGTGCTGCGTCCCCACCTGCAAAGCACCCACTTCCCCACCCTGTTCACCTGCATGTACGGAGACCACATTGCCGAAAAAGTGGGGTATCCTCCGCAGGGCCTCAGTGACCTGGCAGGGTTTGAATGGAGTCTGGCCCAGGCCCTGAAGCAACACATCTGAGGGTTTACAGGTTAAAGTTTCACGGGCTCAGGCAAGAGGCCTTCGAACACGTAGACCTCCTGCAGCAGGTCAGAGACCTCCAGACGGGCCATGCCTTCCCGGATGAACTGGTCCATGATGCGTTTGGCCACCTCCACACTGAGGTTGCAGTGCAGCACCACCTCTGCAATGGTGACCCGGCCTTTTTCCTGTTCCACAAAAGCCAGCACCTTGCGGGACAGCACCTCAAGGTTGGGTTTCCCGGAGCGGATCAGCCAGATGCCCCCATACAGGGTGAGGGCAAAGAACACCACCATGCCCCAGAGCACCCCCACCGAGGTTTCCCGCCCTGCAGGTTGACCTCCGAAAAGGTCTCCGAAAGCAGCCACCATCATCAGGGCAGAAAAGGCAATCACCACCCAGCCCACCAGCAAACGGACAAATTGCATGCAACCATTGTAGCGGGAGTTTTTGCCAGAGGTGTGCCGGATCAGCAGTGCCGCAGATCAGATCCCAAAAATCCCACGGTCCTGTGGCTTGACCGCATCCAGGTACTCCGGGTGCCTGCGAATGAAAGCCACCACGAAAGGACACATGGGAATCACCCATTTGCCAGATGCGCGGGTCTCTTCCAGGGCCTGACGGACCAGGGTGCTTCCCACACCCTTGCCTTCCATGCTGGAATTCACCTCGGTGTGCGTGAACATCACCGCATGTTCCAGCGGGCGGTATTCGGCAAAACCGACCACTTCTCCATTGACCAGGGCCTCGTAATGCTGCACTTCTGTGTTGTTCTTGATGGTGATCTGCAAATCAGACATGGTTGCTCCTCCCGTGTTGCTCTCCAAAATAGGACTGCAAACCGGGCCACGCTGAGACCCAGCTCACAGTCCTGAAAAGGGTTTGCTTCCTGGGGTTTGCCGCTTCAGCCCTTGATGGTGATCAGGGGTTCCAGTTCAGCCACCACCAAAGCCATCTGTGCGCCCTGCAAGGTGTCCATGATGGCCTGGATGTTCTTGTAGGCCTGGGGGGCTTCCTGCAACAGCTCACGGCGCTTCTCACGGGCAATGTCCGGTCTGGCCCGCACCAGATCCAGCGGGGTGACAATGCGCTGCTGGTCCAGCAATTCAGAAAGTCTTCCTTCGGGTTGCTGCATGGCCTGCCCCCGGGAAAGCACCCGTCCTGCACCATGGCTGGCACTGTTCAGGGCATCCTGCAGGCCCAGACCTGCCAGCACGAAACTGCTGGACCCCATGGACCCGGGCACCAGCACAGGTTCCCCGGTGCCTGCAAAAGGCGTGTGCTGCAGGTCCATCCATCCCCTTGCAGGGGTGGCCCCCTTGCGGTGCAGGATGGTTTGATCTTCCTGCCAGATCATGTTGTGGGGCGCATCATAGAGCAGGGGAAAATCGGTCTCTAGACCCTGCTGGCGAAACACTTTCTGCACCATCAGGGCCAGCATCATGCGGTTGGCGGTGGCAAAGTTGGCTGCATTGTGCAGCGCGTCCCAGATCTGTGCCGTTTGCTGCACATGCGCTTCAGAAAAAGGCACCGGGAAAATGCCATTGGCAGGCTTGCCCAGACAGGCCGGATAAAGGCTGGACACCTCCTCCCGGATCACGCTGGCACTGGAATGCCCCACCGACACCGAACCTGAGTGCACCATCACCACCACCTGATTTTCCCTGAGGTTCCACTGGTGCGCCCGCTGTGGGTCCAGGATGCGGGCCACCCGCTGGATTTCCACAAAGTGATTGCCTCCTCCCAGGCTGCCCACCTGACCATCGCGGGTCAGGGTGTCAGAACCCAGAAAGTCCTCGAGTCCCGGGGTGCTGCTGGCAGGCAGGCTGCCCAGCCTTTCGGTGTGTTCGATGTCCTGCAGGAGGTTCTGGTCCTGAACTTCCTGCCAGAGTCCTGCTTGCAGGCTGGAGGGGGTGGCTTCCAGCAAACCCAGCAAACCCTCCCTGAGCAGGGCTTCCCGTTGCAGGCGGTTCATGGGGATGTTGCGGCCCGCCTCGAAAAACATGCGTCTGAAGATGGGCACGAGTTCTTTTTGCTGGCCCAGCACCTGTTCTGCTGTCAGGGAGGTGGTGTGCAGGCGCATGCCACACCCGATGTCGTTGCCAATGGCCTGGGGCAGCAGCACATCTCGGGTCTGCAGCACCGTGCCCACGGGGATGCCCCTGGCTTTGTGGAAATCCGGGGTCAGCACCACTTTCAGCAGGGCCATCTGTTCGCGGGTGCTGTCCGGCAAAACTTGCTGCCAGCGTTGCAGGGTGTTCTGCAGTTCCAGCATCTGCCGCAGTTCCCGGGTGGCTGCAGCATCAAAAGGAACCTGTGCACTGGCAAACAGGGTGATGTCAGAAAAAAGAGGGCTCGAAAATGTCAAACGGTAAGGATCAATTCTGGAAAACATGTTGCCTCTTGGTGTGCTGTGGGCATGACAGCCCGCACCCTGCTGTTTTCTGCACAGCAAAGGGGTCCGAGGTCATTGGGGCCGGAAAGGAAAGCCACGCCTCACAGCAGCAGTTGAGGCTCTGGTTTCAGGGTAGCAGCCCTGCACCGTGTGATTCATCGGCCACCTGACTTAATGCAGTTGCACAAAAGAGGTGGGTCTTGTGCAGACAGGCTTGATGACCTTTGGAAAAGGTTTTTGGACTGTGAACTTGCGTGAAGCAACCTGCAGCACTTCAAAACGCCCAAAAAGAAAGCCGGCCTGGGCCGACTGGGAAGGGAAAGGAAAACAGAGGTGTGCTGGGGCTTACTGGGCGTTTGCGGTCAAAACCGGGGTTTCTGCATCGGGATCAGAGTCTTCCCGTGCACTCAGGACGAACGACACGAGGGTGAGGCAACCAAAAAATCCAAGCATGACGAGGGCTTCCATGTGCGGTCCTCCTGACTTCTCAAATGGCAGTCTCCAGACTGCTGCAACGCGACTTCACCCAACGTTTCCACCAATGTGCCGCATTTCTGGGGCATGCCCTGCCCTGGCCGCTCTGTTTGAAAGCCAGCTCTGAAAGGGTGAGTTCATTGTGGTGGATGTGGTTGAAGCGCAGGCAAGAGCGGGCTTAGCTCAGCCTGAACTTTGTGTGCTGCGACACTTGATTTTTTCCTAAGCTGGAATTCAGTCAGAAAGACAACAATCTTACTGAAAAAACAAAAAATCCCGGACTGGCCGGGAGAAAAAAGAGCAAGAGCTGTCAAAAACCTCAATGGGCATGGTGGGGCATGTCGGGATCCTGCTCGAGTTCCTGGGTTTCCATGCTGGAAATCAAAGCGGATACCCCCCACAACACCAAAACAATCAACAAAATCAATAGCAATTGCATTCTGTACCTCCTCTGGCAAACACCTTCAGGAGTGGATTCAAAGTCTTGATGTTTGCCTTTGAATCCATTGTGGCAAAAAAAATTTTAAAAAAGGTCAAACTCGACTAAACAGGTCTTTAATTTGTAACAAAGTGGGCAAATTAAAGTTTTTCTGAAAATGTTTCAGATGTAATCCGTCACCTGTCCAGGATCAATGCCATTGAGCCTGCGGTACATCATGATGGCCTGCCGGTCTGAGAAAGAAGAAATGATGTCTGCCACCAGACGGGCTTTCTTGACCTGATACCGGGCAGGATCGGCTTCCAGCAGGGCTTCGATCTCCTCCAGAAAACGGGGGGGCACAATGTTGCGCTGGTAATCGTCTTCGATGCTGCTCCAGTAAATGCGGAACAGGTTTTCAATGATGTTGCGGTATCCCCGCTGCTGGGTGCTGAGTTGTGGCCGGTGGATCACATAAGCCCAGATCATGCGCCTGAAAAACGCCAGTTCCACCTTGTAGGTGGGATCGATCAGGAGGGTCTGGCCTGCGACATCCAGCCGGATGTTGCTAACGTAGTTGGCAATGAAGTTGGAAGCTGCAGATTTCAAAGAAGCGTGTTCAATGCGGCGGCCCGAGTAAAAATCCCCCACCATCAAATCAATGGCATTGCGGATGCAGTCCCTGGCTTCTTTTTCAGACATCTCGATGTCCTTGAGCACCAGGTGTTTTTCCCGTTCAAAAAACCTCTGGAAGAAACTGTCCTGCTTCATGTTCTCTGCCGGAAGAATGCCCGCCCGGTAGAAATCCACCAGGTCGTGAATGGAGTAGGCGATGTCATCGGCGTAATCCATGATCTGCGCCTCGATGGTGGGCTCCTCGGTGTCCTGGCCTTGCCGCACAAACTGGAAGTACTCCAGGTCATCCCGGTAGGCCCCATACTTGCGGTGCCGTTTGAGTTGCGCTTCGTCGCTGGGGTCCAGCGGGACAGGACCACGCAGGTAAGGGTATTTCATGGCGGCCAGCAAGGATGCGCGGGTGAGGTTGAGGCCCACATAGCTCTGGGATTGCACGGCCAGACGGGTCACAATCCTGAAAGACTGGGCGTTCCCTTCAAAGCCATCTGAGTCGTACACGCTGACCAGTTCATCCAGCACCGCCTCCCCGATGTGACCAAACGGTGGGTGCCCCAGGTCATGGATCAGGGCAGCCGTCTCCACCACATCTGGATCCAGCTCCGAATGGAATTTTTGCCGGTGCGTTTTGCGGTCTTTGAGCAGCTTTTCGGCAATGCGTCTGGAGATCTGCGACACTTCCAGCGTGTGGGTCAGGCGGTTGTGAAAGGCATACCCGGTGGGGGTGATCACCTGGGTGATCTCGGCAAGCCTGCGGAATTCATCGGTGTAAAACACCCGGTCGCGGTCCCTGGCATAAGCGTTGCGCTGGTCCGGGGTGTCTAGAAATTTGCGCTCCTGGCGTCTGGCTTCCAGCATTCACTCCAACTTAACACATGCCCCGCGTTTCTTCTGAAGGGTGCGGTCCGGCAGGACCCTGAGAGCACCTTCAGAAACCAGCATCCACACCACCGCCCGCACGTCGTCTTCGTGCAGTGGGATGCGCTTTTCCTCCCTGAGTTCTCTGGACACTTCGGAAAACAGGGTGAGGGGCCGTTTGGCTGTGCGGCTGGAGAGGTGCCGGAGCACCACGCTTTTCACCGCGATGACCTGTGCGTCCGTCATGGGTCTCCTCGCTGGGCTGCTGGGTGCTTTCATGGTACATCCTCAAAAATAAGTTTTTCCTCAAGAAGATTCACAGTTCAGAAAAATTTGGTTTTTCAATAAGGGTTTTTTTTGCAGCAGCAAAGGATTTTATCAATCTTTTATTTTTCCCACATTGTCTCATTTTCTGTAAGAAATGATCTCATTTTCAGCAAGGGTGCTCCCTATCATTGACTCAAACACGACCGTGTTGACAGACCATTTGAGGCTTCTTATTGAAGGACAGGAACCCTGCACAGCAGGGTTTCGGGGAGGAACCATGGATACCATGCAGGTGTACACCCAACAGTTTCTGGATTATCTGCCGCATTTGCTGACGGCCATTTTGCTGGCCGTGGTGGCTTTTGTGGTGGCCACTGTGGCCCGCACACTCACCACCAAGGGCCTGCAGGCCACCCGTGTGGATGAACGTCTGGCCCGGCAACAACAGGGGCAACCCGTCAAGATCAGCAAGACCATCGGAGACATTGTCTACGGTCTGGTGCTGCTGTTCTTTCTGCCCGGCATTCTGGGGGCCCTGGGCCTCAACAGCCTGCTGGCTCCGGCCACCAGTTTCCTCAACAACTTCCTGACTTTCATTCCCAGAATTTTTGGAGCCGTGGTGATCATGGTGATCGGGGCTTTTGTGGCCAAACTGCTGCGCTCCCTGGTCACCAATGTGGCCGCCACCGCTGGAGTGGATCGCCTGACCATGCGCGCTGGCATGCCTGCCGGAACACAGGTTTCCAACCTGCTGGGCATCGTGGTGTACGGACTGGTGATCATTCCTTTCCTCACCGCCGCTCTGGATGCCCTGAACCTGACCTCGATCACCCAGCCCATCAGCGACATGCTGAACCGCATTCTGGCGGCCCTCCCCAACATCTTCGCTGCAGTGGCCGTGGTGGCCCTGGCCTTCTTTGTCGGGCGCTTTGTGAGTGATCTGGTGCGCGGCCTGCTCACCAGCCTGGATTTTGACCGCCTGCCCCAGATGATCGGTTTCCAGCAGACAGGCAGCCCTGCCACCGCCACGGGCAATGCCACCCCCAGTGCCATTGTGGGCCATGTGGTGCACGCTGCCATCGTGCTGTTTGCCCTGGTCTCGGCTTTTGAACTGCTGCACGCAGAGTCCCTGGCCAACCTGACCCGCAACTTCATCCAGTTGATCGGACAGATCGCTCTGGGCATGGTGATCTTCACCGTGGGTCTGCTGGTGGCCAACCTGCTGGCAGGCGTGGCAAGTCGGGCCAGCGGAGCCAACGGACGCCTGCTCTCAGGGGTTGCACGCTGGGCCACCATCGCCCTCTTTGGAGCCATGGCCCTGCGCCAGATGGGCATCGCCAACGAGATCGTCAACCTGGCTTTCGGACTGACCCTGGGAGCCATTGCAGTGGCTTTCGCCCTGGCTTTCGGACTGGGCTCCAGAGACACTGCAGGCAAGATCACCGAACGCTGGCGCCAGCAGCTGGAAAAACCCAGCAACACCACCGGACCTTCCACCGCTTCTTCCGCCTTCAACAACCCCACCGACTGAACCGCCCACTTCATCAAAACCAGATCCCCGGTTTTCCGGGGATCTTTTGTCTGGCTGTGGGTGCTTTCATGAGCCTTTGGTTTTCTTCTTTTCCACCTGAGACAGTGCACTGGCTGCCACACTTTTGACCTTCTTGCTGGTGCTCTTGTTGCGCATCAGGCTGGAGGCTTTTCTGGCCACGGATTTGCTGGTGGTTTTGTTCATGGTTCACCTTCTTTGCAAGAAATGTTTTCTCCAGCATGCGCTTCTTGCCAGCAAACACCATGACAATTCCCACGGGCTTTTCAGAAAGCATTCCCTGAAACTTCACTTTCTCTGGCCGGGCAGCAGCGTAGCATCGTATAGCATTGAAGATGCGCGTCCACAGCTTGCTGGATTGCTCCCATCTGCAGCCTTGATTTGACCTCTCGCACCTTTTTGGTGCCCATCAGGAGTCCCATGACCACACAACGTTTTTATGTTGCCACCTACACCCAGAACCTTCCCCATGTTCCCAGCGCCTCTGGAAAAGGCATTTACCAGATGGAACTCGACCCCGAGAGCGGACAGCTTTCCGGGGCGAAACTGGTGGCAGAGTTGCCCAATCCCACCTTTGTGGCAGTGCGTCCAGACGGCAAAACCCTGCTGGCCGTCAGTGAAACCGAACATGGAGCCATCTTCAGTTATGAAATCCACGACTGGGGTCTGCGCATCCGCAGCGCCCAGTCTGCGCTGGAATGGGCCACGGCTTTTGTCAGCACAGATCTGTCGGGTCAATTTGCATTTGCAGCCAACTACATTGGCAAAACCTCTGTGCTGGCCTACCCCATCAACGCAGATGGTGCTTTGCTGCCCCATGTGGCTGTAGACTGCCACGAGCACCATGTGGTCAGAGAACCCCACGAAGACCCCCATGCCCACTGCATCCGCCCCCATCCCGGCGGCAGGTACATGGCCGCCACCAACCTCGGCACAGACGAGGTGTACGTCTATGACCTGCAAGGGCCTGACGGTCCCCTGAGCCGCACCCAGATTGTGGCTTTCCCATCCTGCTCCGGTCCCAGACACATCCAGTTTGATGCCTCGGGCACCCGTGCTTTCGTTGCGCTGGAACTTTCTTCCCAGGTGGCCAGTCTGATGGTGGAACCTGCCACAGGCACCATGACGCTGCTGAACATCGCCTCCACCCTGCCTGCAGAGGCCCAGGACCAGAAAAACACCCCCTCTGAGGTGCTGGTCAGCCCGGATGGAAAATTCATTTATGTGGGCAACCGGGGCCATGACAGCATTGCTGTGTTCAGCGTCCACCCGGACACGGCAGAATTGACCCTGCTGGAAAACGTGTCCACCCAGGGAGAGGTTCCCCGTGGCCTGGTGCTCTCTCCAGATGCCCACTTTTTGCTGGCTGCCAACCAGAACAGCAACAGCATTCTGGTCTTCAAACGGAATGAAGAGACTGGCATCCTGCAGGCAGGCGACCTGTTCCCCTGCCCCTCTCCGGTGGGTCTGGCCTTCTTGCCCTGAACAGGGTTTCTGGCAGCTTCTCCGGTGTTTGCTGGCTTCAGCAGGCTTCCCGGGGAAGCTGCTCGCTTTGTTGAAGGTCTGCTTCTTGAAGGTCTGCTTCTGGTTGTTCTGGTGCTGCGTGCTGCTCCATCATTTCGCTGAACACCTGCACCACCTGCGGATCAAACATGCTGCCTGCACAGCGCTGGATTTCCTGCATGGCAGCTTCATGGCTGAAGGGTTCCTTGTAGGGCCGTCTGGAGATCAGGGCATCATACACATCCACCACCGTGAAAATCCTTGCAGCCAGCGGAATGGAATGCCCACGCAAACCTCTGGGATACCCTCCTCCATCCCATTTTTCGTGGTGGTGCAGGATCACCTCTAAAGTGGAGGTTGGCAGACTGGGGATGTGTTTCAGCATCTCAAAACCAATTTCGCTGTGTTTTTTCACCGCTTCAAACTCCTCTGGAGTCAGGCGACCCGGCTTGAGCAGGATGTGGTCTGAAATGGCAATTTTTCCGGTGTCGTGCAGGTAGGCCCCCCACCTGAGGGCATCAAGGGCATCTCCACTGAGGCCCATGGCCCGGCCCAGCAAATCCGAAAGCTGAACCACCCTGTCGGTGTGGCCCTTGGTTTCGTAATCGCGGTATTCCAGCACCATCCCGATGGCCTTCAGGGTTTCTTCGCGGCTGGAAGAGAGTTTCTCGATGTAGGTGTTGCGTTCAAAAGCGTGGGAAATGCGGTCCCGCACGGCACGCAGGATTCGCCGGGCATCTTCGCTGAAATGCACCTGGTCTTTGCGGGTGCCCAGCGCCAGAAACCCCTGAATCCGACCATCGGCAGTCACAGGAAGCACGGCCAGTTGGTGGGCACCAGCGCGGGGCAACGCTTCGGCAGGCTCACAGATGGCTTCCCCAGCCCCAAAGAACGCCGGGGTTTCACTGAGGAACGCATGCAGCAAACGGGGTCCCGAAACCCTGAGGTACTGCTGCAACAAATGCTCTCCTTCCTCTGGGAGCAGGTTCAGGCAGGATCCCACCTGATACTGGTGGTCCCGCACCGTCACAAACATGCCGTAATCGAAAGGAATCACCCGGGTGCAGTGCTTGAGGGCCAGACGGATCACATCGGCAGGGTCGCTGGCCTCTTCCAGTTCTTCGGCCAGCATCACCAGTTGTGCGGAAGTGTCCAGCGAAGCCAGCAGTTGCTGGCGGGCCACCACCCGTTCTGTGATGTCCAGGCTGGAGGAGATGAACCCCTGAAAGCTGTCCCCTTCCCAGATCAGCCGGAAAGCGGTTTCGCACCACAGATGGTGGCCTTCTTTGTGCTGAATGCGGTATTCCAGAATGTGCTGGTCTAAGTGACCCTCCACCGCTTCATGGACCGACTGCTTGACCCTTTCCAGATCCTCCGGGTGGATGTACCCATAATCTGGAATGCTGAGAAACGCCTCGGTGCTGTACCCCAGAATGGCCGTGATGGACGGTGAAACGTAGGTGGCATGAAAGTTCTGGTCAAACCGCAAAATCAGGTTGACGGTGTTCTCTGCAATCAGCTGGAACTGGGCCTGGTTTTCCTGCAGGGCCTGCCGCATGCGGTTTTTCTCGGTGACATCCGAGACCACCACCAGTCTGGCCTGCTTGCCCTGAAAGTGCAGGTCCTGTCCCTGCACCTGCACCTCCATGCACTGGCCGTTCTTTTTCTGGTGCAGCCAGACCTGATCTTCCTCCGTCTCTGCTGCCTGCAGGGTCCTGAAATACTGGACCAGCACAGGTTTTTCTGTTGCAGGGCGGATGTCCAGCAGGGTCAGGCGCAGGAATTCTTCACGGGTGTAACCGTATTGGTTCAGGGCTGCCTGGTTGACCTCCAGAAACCGCAGGGTGTGCTGTTCGTACACCCACATGGGGAGGGGATTCAACCAGAAAGCCGCCTCCAACAATTCTGAAGCCCCAGAAGACAGGGTTGGCTCCTGGATGTTCTGGCTGGGTTCAGACCTCTGGATGAAATGCACGCCTGAACAGCTGATCTCCAGACCTGAATCTTCTGTTGCAGAAAAAGCCACCTGCTGTTGTGTGGGATAAGAAACGGTCATGGCAGCGTCCTTCCTGCAGGGGCATGCCAGCATGTTGTCCGAGGGGATCACAGAATTTCTCCTCATGCCGGTCGCACCATTGACTCCACACATTCCAGGTGCCCGCATACGGAATGTGCTTCCAGGTCTCATGAGTGGGCTTGATGCCACTTCTCTTTCGAGCTTAGCTGAGTTTCAGAAAAAGTGTCAACTGTTGTTTTTTGCAAAGCGTCTGTGACGGCCTTGCTGAGCAGTTGCTGAATTTTTTACACTCTGCTTACGTACCTTTCAGAGCTGTTTCAGGGGTCAGCTATTGTTGCTTCTTGCAACAGAAAAGCTGTTTGATGGCAAAACCCTCAACAACCCTCCCATCAAAATTCCATCGTCTGCCGCCCACACCTGATATGCTGAAGGCATGATTGCCGAGGTCGTCGTTGAAAATGCCATGGAGGTGAGGGAGACCCAGCATGCCGGCATCACCTCACTGTTGCTGGTGCGCAACCTCAAAGAGGGGGGCATCAGCCCGGACCTGAAAACCATTGGCCTGTGCACAGACGCTGCCCGGATTCCCATGTCCATTCTGGTTCGCCCGGACATCGACAATTACTTTTATGAAGAAGGGCGCAGGCGCAGGACCCTGAAAATTCTGGAGCTGTACTGGAACCACGGCATCCGCAACATCACCTTTGGGGCCCTGCACAACACCGTAATGGACTGGGATTTGCTGGAAGATGCCATCACCCATGGGTTCAGCGTCAACATCAACCAGGCCTTTGACCAGACCCAGGATCTGGTCAAAAATTACCTGCAACTGGCCCTGTACCCCATGGTGCGGCAGGTGGTCACCCGGGGCCAGGCCGAAACTGCAGTGGCCGGAGAAAGTCAGATTCAACAGCTGGTGCAGCTGGACAAACCCAGCCTTCCTGTGGTGGCAGACAGCACAGGCCTGACTTCAGACAACCTGAAACCCTTTCTGGAACGCAGTGGAGTGCAGGGCATCCAGTTTGGAGCCGGGTCCAGAGACCGCAATGGCAAAATCAATTTCTCGCAGCTGGAAGGTGCAGTGAATGTCCTGCGCAGGCATGCCAAAAGCAAGCAGGCTGGAGAGAATTCACCGTCCCGCTTTCGTTTCTGATCCCAGCACCCCCCAGAAATCAAGCAGTGCAGCCAGAACCTGTTGAATGAAACAGGGTACAATTGTACGCGTGAGCACCATCTACCAACTCCGGTTGCTGGGTCACACCCTGCTGGAACAGCAAGGGCAACCCGTGCGTCTGGGCACCCGCAAAGCCCTGGCCATTCTGGTCATTCTGGCCCTCAGCCCAGAGCGGGTGGGCCGTCTGGAATTGGCCGAATTGCTGTGGCCCGAACAACCCGAGGAAAAAGCCAGGGGCAGCCTCAGGCAGGAACTTTCCCGGCTCTCCCAGACCCTGGGAGAGGTGCTGCAGCTGGATGGGCAGTGGATTTCCCTGCAAAGAAATGCCTTTCAGGTGGATGTCTGGGCTTTTCAGCAGGCCCTGCAAAACAAAGACTGGAGTGCAGCCAGAGCCGCCTACCATGGGCGATTTCTGCATGGTTTTTACCTGAGGGACAGCAGCAGTTTTGAAGACTGGCAATACACCCTGCAGGAACAACTGCACCACCAGTACAGCGAGGTGCTGCTGGAACATGCCAGCCAGCTGGCCCAGAACCAGCAGATCAAAGAAGCCCTGGAGGTCTTGCAGGAAGCCATGCAACACAACCCCATCCAGGAAGATGCCTACCTGCGCAGCATGGAGCTGCACCGCCAGCAAGGGGAAGACGCTGCCATCCACAGAATCTATCAGGCACTGGTCCAGGTGTTGCACCACGAGCTGGGAGAAGAACCCAGCCAGCAAGCCCAGCAGGTTTATGCTTCCCTGCAAAAACCGGAACGCTCTCCCCTGCCCCAGAAACTGGGCATTTTTTTGGGACGCGACACCGAATTCAAAGAAGTGCTGGCCTTGCTGAACCGCCCGGACTGCAGGCTGCTCAACATCATCGGCACCGGAGGCATTGGCAAAACCCGACTGGCCCTGGAAGCCGCCCACCACCTGCAAAACCAGGGCCTGAAGGTGCACTGGGTGCAGGTCACCACCAGCACCCTCTTTTCGGCTGTGGCAGACAGCCTGAGCATTCCCGCCCTGGGCCGTGGGGACCTGGCAGAAGCCATTCGCTACCACCTGACCGACACCCGCCCCCTGCTGGTGCTGGATGAAGCCGAACTGCTCTCCAGCCACCGCGAAGTGGGCTGGTTGCTGGAGCACACCCCGGTGCGTCTGCTGCTCACCTCCCGCGAACGCCTGAAGCTGCGCAGCGAATGGATTTACGAACTCAGCGGTCTGCTGCTCCCCGAAATCGGCTGGGATGCCGCTTCCACCAGGCTTTTCCTCTATGCTGCCCAGCGGATCCGGCCCCAGTTCCTGCCTTCCATTCAGGAAAGGGAAGAGATTGCCGAAATCTGCAAACTGCTCTCGGGTTTCCCGCTGGCCATTGAAATTGCTGCCACCTGGATCCGTTTCATGGGATGCCGGGACATCCTCTCCCATCTGAAAGAAAGCCTGGACTTTCTGGATGTGCCACTCACAGACCGGCCTGAACGCCAGCGCAGTTTGCGCAGCATTCTGGATTCCACCCTGGTCACCATCCCTGCAGAGGCCCGCAATGCCCTGGTGGCCCTGGTGCCCTGCTGGGGCGGGTTTGACTTCAAAGCCGCACTGCACATCTCCAGAACCGGTGCAGGCACCCTGGCTTTGCTGGCCGACCACAGCCTGCTGCAACAACCCCGCATGGGTGAATTCCGCATGCTGGAAGTGCTCCGGCAGCATCTGCGCCCGGAAGTGCCTCAGGCAGCCTACCAGCACCACGCCGAATACTACGCCAGGTTGCTGGCCGAACACACCAGCAATTTGCGTGGAGGCAAACAACAGGAAGCCCTGCAACTGCTGACCCCCCACAAGAGCAACTTTCACACCGCCTGGGACTGGGCCGTCAAAACCCAGCACCATGAAGTGCTGGAGCAAATGATGCAGGGCATGTTCCTGCTGCACGAAATCAAGGGCTGGTTTCTGGAGGGGGTGCAGGTTTTTGAGCAGGCCGCAGCCACCACATCTGGACCGCTGCACAGTGCCATGCTCACCCGCACAGGCCGCTTCCATTACCGCCTGGGGCGTTTTCAGGAGGCCCGCACCTGTTTGCAGCAAAGCCTCAATGAAGAACACTCCCCCAGAGAGACCACCTTCATTCTGAACAACCTGGGGCTGGTTTCTCTGGCCCTGGGAGACCTTTACGGTGCCCTCTCCCAGTTCATGCTCAGCCGAGAACAGGCCGCGCAGCACCAGCAAACCTGGCATGAAGCCAACACCCATTACAACACCGGCCTGACCCACCAGGTCCTGGGCAATTACCCCCAGGCCGGAGAAGATTACCAGAAAGCCCTGGAGCTGTACCAGAGCCTGCAGGACACCCGGGGCATGAGCCTCTCGCTGTCTGGTCTGGGCCAGATCAGCCTGCACCTCGGACATTACGTCAGTGCCCAGAAACGCTTGCAAGAAGCCCTGGAACAGGCCGAAAACCTGGGGGATCTTTTTGCCAGAGCAGGCTCTTTGCTCAACCTGGGCAGGGTCTACCAGTTGCAGGGGCAACTGCAGGCCGCCCAGGAAGCTTTGCAGGCCGGTCTGTCCACTTTTCAACAGGTGGGGGACCAATCAGGCATTGCCCGCACCCTGATTGCCCTCAGCGAACTGCAAACGCCCCTGGAGGCCACCCAGACCCTGCAAAAAGCCCTGCAAACCAGCCAGATCAGCCACTACACCTGGGGCGAAACCCTGGCCCACCTCAACCTGGGCAACCGCCACCTGGAATTGCAGGAGCAGGAGGTGGCCAAATACCATCTGCAGTGCTGCCTGACCCTGGCCCACCAGCTCAGGGCTTCCTTGCTGGTCACCCAGGGCCTGTTCAGCAGCCTGTCCCTCCTCAACAGCACGCTCAGGGACAGCGTCACCGTGTATTTGCAAGAACACCCTGGCACCGAACAACGCTACCGGGAAAAACTGCCCAGCACGGCAGGTTTGCCTCTGGACATCACCGAAGACCAGCTGATGCAGGACGTGCTGAAAGCTTTGCAAGCTTGATCTGGTCCAAAAAAAGCAACAAAAAAGGAGCCCGCTTTAACACAGGGGCTCCTTTTGCTTGTCTTCCAAACAACAAATACAAAGCACAACACAAAGCACAACACAAAGAAAAATCCCCCGGAGTTGCCTCCAGGGGATGAATCTGTATGGTTAACGAGAAGAAGAAGCTCTAGAGGACGATCCTTAGAAAGGAGGTGATCCAACCGCACCTTCCGGTACAGTTACCTTGTTACGACTT